>NZ_JBHWUI010000019.1:0-76619 GCF_042737525.1 Kitasatospora sp. NPDC059973
CGTCGCCAGCTTCTGTTGTTAAAATCAGTCCGGGCCCCGGCGCGGGCCCGCGCCCCGGCCCCGGTGCCGGAGCCGCCCCCGCCGACGTCCCCGCCCCCGACGTCCCCGCCCCCGACGCCCCCCCGCCCCGCCTCTCCCACCCCCGGCCGTCGTGCGAGCGGGGGGTGACCGAGTGACGGTGCCGCACCCGGCAGGGCTCTTCCACCACGTCGAGCTCTGGGTGGACGACCTCGCCGCCGCCGAGGCGCAGTGGTCCCCGGTGCTGCTCTCCCTCGGCTGCGAGCCGTTCCAGCAGTGGCCCCGGGGCCGCAGCTGGCGTCTGGGCGCCGCCTACCTGGTGATCGAGCAGTCGACCGCGCTGCTCCCCGGCGGTCATCAGCGCCTGCGCGCCGGGCTCAACCACCTCGCCGTGCACGGCTCGCGCGCGGCGGTGGCCGCCGCCCTCGCGGCCGGGTGGACGGTCCGGGTGGACACCGGCGAGGCGGTGCACCTGATCAACGGTCAGGGCTTCGAGCTGGAGATCGTCTGCGCCTAGCGGCGGGCCTCGGTGTCCGCTCCCGCGCGGCGTCCGGCGGCCGTCCGCCCCGGATTCCCGGCGTCGGCACCGGGGGGTGAGTGCGCGACGGCCTCGTGACCGTCCCTCGATCGGGGCACCCCGACACCGGCGCCGCCGGGGCCTGACCAGCGCACTTGCCGTATCCCGCCGCCGAGTTCACTCCACCGTCGTCAGACTGCCCGTCATTTGCCTTGGCATGACCACTTACCGAGCACCCTACTGCCTGGTATCACAGATGTGACTCACGTCACCCCCTGGAGGTGTCATGCTACGCCCCACCCGTGCCATGTCCATGGCCGCCCTCGCGGCTCTCCTCACGATGACCACCCTCTTCACCGCCTCGTCCGCCCACGCGGCCGGCGTGAACTACGCCGCCCTCGGCGACTCCTACGCCTCCGGCCTCGGCTCCGGCAGTTACACGAGCGAGAGCGGCAGCTGCAAGCGCAGCACCAACGCCTACGCCTACCTCTGGAAGAACGCGCACGCGCCGTCGTCCTTCTCCTTCGTCGCCTGTTCCGGTGCCAGAACCGGTGACGTCCTCAACAACCAGCTCTCGGTCCTGAACTCCGGCACGACGCTCGTCAGCATCAGCGTCGGCGGCAACGACGCGGGCTTCGCCAGCACCATGCAGACCTGCGTGCTGGACTCGGAGAGCGCCTGCCTCAACGCCGTCGCCGCCGCGAAGACCTACGCCAACAACACCCTGCCCGGCCAGCTCGACCAGGTCTACGCGGCCATCCACGCCAAGGCGCCCAACGCCCGCGTGGTGGTGCTGGGCTACCCGCACCTCTACAAGGTCGGCGGCAGCTGCATCTTCGGCATCGGCGACACCAAGCGCGCCGCCATCAACAGCGCGGCGGACGTCCTCGACGGTGTCATCGCCAAGCGGGCGGCCGACGCCGGCTTCGCGTTCGGTGACGTCCGGAGCGCCTTCACCGGGCACGAGATCTGCGCTTCCGGCACCACCTGGCTGAACAGCACGACCCTGCCCATCGAGGAGAGCTACCACCCGAAGGCCGCCGGGCAGTCGGGCGGCTACCTCCCGGTGTTCTCCGCGCAGGTCTAGCCGGCGCGGCACCCGGGTGCCGGCCGGTCCCGCCCACCTCCGGGGCGGGACCGGCCGGCGCCTCGCTCAGCGCACCGGCTCAGCGCACCGGCTCAGCGCACCGGCTCAACCCACCGGCTCAACCCACCGGCTCAACCCACCGGCTCACCGCCCCGGCTCAGCGCCCCGGTGGGAAAGGGATGCCGGCGAGCACCGGCAGCAGCTCCCGCTCCTCGTGGTCCAGGTGCGCCTCCAGCTCGGCCGACATCCGGGCCAGCTCCGCCCGGAACCGCTCGGGTTCGGCCACCCCGATCCCGGCGAGCAGCTTCACCAGCCCGTCCTTGATCCGGCCGACCGAACGGTGCTCCTCGCCCAGCCGGGCGAGCGTCTCCCGCAGGTGCGGGTGGCTCCGCGCCAGCGCGGGGAAGATCGCGGCGTCCTCCCCGGTGTGGTGGTGGGTCAGCCCCGCGCAGAGCGCCAGGCAGTGCTGCCGGATCTGCAGCCCGAGGCCCGGCGGCCGGCCGTCACCGGCGGGCCCGGCCGCGAAGTGGGCCTCCGTCTCGGCCCGGACGTGCCGCAGCTGGGCACGCAGCCAGGTGTGCACCTCCAGCAGTTTTCCCGCCAGGTCGGCCACCTCGCGCGGCTCGGCCCCGGACCGTTCCAGTGCCACCACCGGCAGCACCCGTGCGGTGTGCGCCTGGTAGTCGCCGTACCCGGGGGCCGCCCGGACCACCGCCTCGAAGAGTCGGTCCCGCCGGGCGCCCTCGGCCGGCACCGCGACGGCCTCGAACGCCTCGGCGCCGAGCTCCACCCGGACCACGGGGTGGGCGAGCAGATTGCGGTACCACTGGGGGTGGTCCGGCGCCCCGGCCGCCGAGGCGACGACCAGCAGCAGACCGTCCGCGCGGACGTACCCGAGCGGCACGGTGTGGTCCTGTCCGGTCCGTGCGCCGGTGGTGGTGAGCAGCAGCAGGTCGCCGCCCTCGAAGGGGCCGCCGACCTCGCCGCCGTTGGTTCGGAATTCCTCGATGATCGCTTGGTTGAATGACATGGGCATACGCCTGTGGAGTCTCCGGTGCATGGGGAGTGGAGGCCACGGCGCCGCATCGCACGAGCGCAACGGACCGAAGCGGGCGTGCGGGCAGCGCCGCAGCCGCTCGGGTCAGATCAGGGAAGCGGAGTGAGAACTCATCGCGCATCGTCCCTCGGTCGAGGTGCCCGCCCGGTCGCCGGCCGGCCCAGTTCTCTTTGGCCGACACCGCGCTGCACGCCCCCCATTACAGTCACCCGCCCACCCCGTGTCAACGAGCTCGATCAGGATCGAGGGCGGTGCGCGCCGCCGCTCTTCCCTCGGGGGAGCGGCGACGCGGGTCGGGGGCTACCGCAGGTAGGAGGCCAGGCCGGCCGGCTTCAGGCCGGCGGTGTCGGCGGCGGCGAGGGCGCGCTGGAGGTCCCCGGCGAGGGTGTCGGTCCAGTGCATCAGGACGACGTCGCCGGGGGACAGGGTGCCCTCGTGCCAGATGTTGGAGGCACCCCAGCTGAAGTCGGCGTCGGCGGTCAGCAGGTGCTGGATGCCGCAGTTGGCGGCGGCCTGCAGGGTGTCGGCGTTCCAGGCGAAGAACGGCGGGCGGAAGACGGTCGGGGCGGTGCCGAAGGTGCGGACCTGGGCGTCGCGGGCGTCGCAGATCTCGACCTGCTGCTCGGCCGGGCTGAGCGTGGTCAGATCCGGGTGGGAGACGCTGTGGTCCTGGATGGAGGAGCCGGGCACGGCGGTGACGCGGCGGAAGAAGTCGGGGTCGGTGGCGGCCGGCATGGGCAGCGGGAACGCGGTGATCGGCAGCTGGTGGTCGGCGATGAACCGCTCCGCCTCGGGGGTGCGCTGCCAGCCGTCGTCCACGGTGAAGAAGACGACCCGGTCGCTGGTCGGCACCGAGCCGGCGGCGGTGGCCGGAGCGGGGGCCGGACCGTCCACCCGGACGTCGTCGACGGCGAACGGACCCTGCTGGTACCAGCCGTGGACGTACAGCCGGACGGTGCGCGCGTCGGGACCGGTGGTGAACCGGGTGGTCAGCTTCTGCCAGCCGCCGTTGGTGGTCGCCGTCCAGGCGGGGGCGACATCGCGCCCGGTGCCGGTGACGCCGAGGTGGACGAAGGCGCCGCGGACCCAGGCCGAGGCGGTGTACGTGGTGCCGGGCCGGACGGAGACGGTCTGCGCGCACTCGCCATTGGAGTCGTCGTTCGCCGGGGTGACGGCGAGGGCGGAGCCGCCGGAGTGCGGGGCGGTGGTGGTGGCGGACGCCTCGGCGGGGCCGCCGGTGCAGCGCCAGCCGGGGACGCTGCCCCAGTCGGCGAGCGAGGAGGCGGGGATCTCGAAGCCCGGGTTGGTGGCCAGGTTGACGGCGGGCGCCGCGGCCCCGACCGGTCCGGCGGAATCGGCCGAGGTAGAGGTCGAGGCCGACGCCGGGGCCGCGAGACCGCAGACGGCGAGCAGCGTGCAGGCGGCGAGCGCCGACAGGCGTGAGGACATGGACACGTGAGGACTCCTGCGTGGGGGCAGTGGAGGACACGCCCGTGGGGAGGGCGTGTGGAACGGGGTGGAGCGCTCCCCGAGGGGCGGGAGCCGTGGGCGTGCCGCACTCAGACCGAGGCAAAACAATGGACTGGACCACTCGGATCGTCAAGGGAGTGACGTGCCGTGAGCCCGCTGTCCTCCGTACCGCAAAAAGGACGAGACGGACCGTCAGGAGCTGTACAGCTCGTCGATGTCCGGCCGGTAGTACTCCGTGATCGCCGCTCGGCGCAGCTTCAGCGAGGGCGTCATCAGGCCCTGGTCGACGCCGAACTCGCGCGGCAGCAGCCGGAACGCGCGGATCGACTCGGCGCGGGAGACGGCGGTGTTCGCCGCGGCCACCGCCCGCTGGATCTCCGCGTGCAACTGCTCGTCGGAGAGCACCGCCCACGGGTCCAACTGCTCCCGGCCGTGCGACTTCAGCCAGTGCGCCAGGGCGGCCGGGTCGAGCGTGATCAGCGCGGCCACGTACGGGCGGTCGTCGCCGACCACCAGGCACTGCGAGACCAGCGGATGCGCCTGCACCCGCTCCTCCAGCGTGGCCGGGGCGAGGTTCTTGCCACTGCTGGTGACGATCAGGTCCTTCTTGCGCCCGGTGAGGGTGAGGTAGCCGTCCTCGTCCAGCCGGCCGAGGTCGCCGGTGCCGAACCAGCCGTCGTACAGCGACTCCTCGGTGCAGCTCGGGTGGTTGAGGTAGCCGCCGAAGACGCCGGAGCCGCGCACCCACACCTCGCCGTCGTCGGCGATGGCCACCGAGGCCCCCGGGACGGGGCGGCCGACCGTGCCGAGCTTCTGCCGGCCGGCCGGGTTGGCGGTGATCGCGGCAGAGGTCTCGGTGAGGCCGTAACCCTCGTACAGGCTGAGGCCGATGCCGGTGAAGAAGAGGGCGAGCTCCCGGTTGAGGGCCGAGCCGCCGCACATCACGCCGCGCACCCGGCCGCCGAGCACGGCCCGCAGTCGCGGGTAGACGGTCCGCTCGTACGCCAGGTGGCGCAGCCGCAGCCGGGGGCCCGGTCCGGGGCCGTGGCCGAGCGCGCGCTGCTCGCGGGCGGTGGCCCACTCGACGGCCACCAGCCGGGCCTGCTCGAAGAGTTCGCCCCGCCCGGCCTCCTCGGCCGCCCGCCGGGCCTGCTGGAACACCTTCTCGAAGACGTAGGGGACGAGGTGCAGGAAGGTCGGCCGGTACGCGGCGAGCGCGGGCAGCAGGGCCTCGGTGGAGACCTCGGGGATGTGCCCGATCCGGAAGCCGCCGCGGATCGCCGCGATCTGCACCATCCGGCCGTAGACGTGCGCCAGCGGGAGGAAGAGCAGGGTCGACGGCTGGCCGCCGCCGGTGTCCGCGAAGACCTCGGCCCAGCCGTCCAGCAGGGCATCGGCCGCCGAGGCCAGGTTGGCGTGGGTGAGCATGCAGCCCTTGGGGCGGCCGGTCGTCCCGGAGGTGTAGACGATGGTGGCGACGTTCTCGGCCGCGACGCCGAGCCGCTGGCGGTGGACGAGCGAGTCGGGCACCCCGCGGCCGTCCTCGGTGATCGAGTCGACGCAGCCCCGGTCCAACTGCCAGATGCCGGTGAGGTCGGGGAGCGCGTCGCAGACCGCGCCGACCGTCATGGCGTGGTCCTCGTCCTCGACCAGGCAGGCCACCGCCTGGGTCTCGGCGAGGATCCAGCGGACCTGCTCGGGCGCCGCGGTCGGGTAGATCGGGACGGTGATCGCGCCGATCGACCAGAGCGCGTAGTCGAACAGCGTCCACTCATAGCGGGTGCGGGACATCAGCGCGACCCGGTCGCCGTACCGGACGCCCCGGGTCAGCAGGCCCTTGGCGAGCGCCAGCACCTCGTCCCGGAAGGCGGTCGCGGTGACCTCGTGCCACTGCGGGTCGCCGTCCGTCCGGCGGGCCAGCTGAACCAGGCCGGACATGCGTTCGGCGGTGTCGTAGAGCGAGTCGGCCAGCCCGCCGGTGGCCGGTGGTCCGGTCGGTGCGGGGGAGCTGAACTCGCGCACATTGCCCCCGATCCCGTTGTGGCCCCTGCCTGCCGGGCCCGTACGGGCGTCCGGATCGGCGGCGCGCTGAACGGTCGGGCAGGTGGAGCGAAACTATCGGATTGCTCTGTCACTGCCCAGGGGTGTGACCGTGACGCGACGAGATCGGCACCGGCCCGTAGGGAAAGTGCCGCGGCGGGGGATGGCCGGGGGTGGGCGGCCGAGGGGTGAATCCGGGATGACAGGGATCATTCGGACATCATCGGGCCGGGGGTCGGGAGAGGGCGGGTTCGACCCTCGAACGAGTGGTCAGGGCGTAGTAGGCTCTCGCAGACCTGCGGCCGAGGCCTCGCCGACCGGCCTGGTCCGACCGCCGGAAACCAGGACAAAAGCCCTGGTTGACAGCCGTGAGCCACCCTGGTCCACAGCCCCTGAGAGCGACCCCGAACGACAGCCCCACCCGAAGGCCCCATTCGAAGGCCTCGCCCGAGGTCGCGCACCACCCCGCACCACCCCCGCCGTACCGTCACCGTCACCGCCACCGCCAGCCCGCCTCTGCCGACCGCCCCTTCGAACCGCTCCCCGTCCGCGCCTGGCACTTCCCGACCGAGGACTCCATGCGTCTGCGCAGCAGCTCGATCCGCGCGAAGATCATCGCGCTGCTCCTGGTGCCCATCGTCGCGCTCACCGCCCTGTGGGTGTACGCGACGCTCGCCACCACCGGTGACGTCTGGAGCCAGTTGGCGGTCAGCAGTACGTACAAGGAGTTCGGCAAGCCGGTCGACCAGTACGCGTACGACCTGCAGAACGAGCGCCGCGCCGCCGTCCAGCGGCTGGCCGACCCGAGCTCGCGGGCCGCCCGGGACGCCTTCGAGCAGGCCCAGGCCGTCACCGACCGGGACCTCGTGACGCTGCGGCTGAAGAAGACCGACGACGGGGGCAAGCTCGACGCGGCGCAGCGCGGCCGGTACCTGCAGATCCTCGCGGCCGCCGACCAGCTGACCCCGCTCCGCAGCCAGATCAACCGCTCCTCGCTCAACTGGGAGTTCGCGCTCGGGCAGTACAGCGACCTCGTCAAGCCCACCTTCGGCTTCCGGTCCGCCTTCGTCGCCCGCCAGAGCGGCCAGCTGCCGCGCCAGGGGACGATCCTGATCGAGCTGGCCCGGGCCCGCGAGTACCTCTCCCAGGAGGACGCGGCGATGGAGGGCCTGAGGACCGCCTCCGGTCGGCCCACCGCCGAGCAGTACCAGGTCGCGATCGACGCCCTGCACAACCAGCAGGCGCTGTTCACCGTCTACATCGCCGAGCTCGACCCGGCCGACCAGAGCGACTACATCGCGCTGCGCGGCGGCGAGGCCTGGGCGGCGCTGTCCCGCGCCGAGGCCGACTTCGTGGGCGCGGGCGGGCCGGAGCGGGTGGTCCAGGCGATCAACGGCGACTCCTGGCGGGAGACCGCCGACCGGGCGCTGGGGGACCTCGCCGCCATCAACACCCGGCTGGCGGGGGCGATCGGCGATCGGGAGCGCTCGTACGCGATCGGGCTGCTCTGGCGCGGCGGCATCGCCGGTGCGATCGGCCTGGTCGCGGTGGTGCTGTCGGTGATGATCTCCTACCGAATAGGCCGGGGCCTGGCCCGCGAGCTGATCGGCCTGCGCAACGCCGCCAACGAGCTGGCCGGCACCCGGCTGCCCTCGGTGATGCTGCGGCTGCGCAAGGGCGAGGCGGTGGACGTCGCGACCGAGGCGCCGGAGCTGCAGTTCGGCTCGGCCGAGATCGGCCAGGTCGGGCGGGCGATCAACGCCGTCCAGCGGGCCGCCGTCGAGGCCGCCGTCGAACAGGCGGACCTGCGGCGCGGCGTCTCCGCGGTCTTCGTCAACCTGGCCCGTCGCAGCCAGGTGCTGCTGCACCGCCAGCTGACGCTGCTGGACACCATGGAGCGCCGCACCGAGGACCCGGCGGAGCTGGAGGACCTCTTCAAGGTCGACCACCTCACCACCCGCATGCGCCGCCACGCCGAGGGCCTGATCATCCTGGCGGGCGGCTCCCCGGGCCGGGCCTGGCGCAAGCCGGTGCGGATGGTGGACGTCGTCCGTGCCGCCGTCGGCGAGGTCGAGGACTACGCGCGGGTGATCGTCCGGCCGTTCCCCGGCACCGGACTGCTCGGCAGCGCGGTCGCGGACGTCACCCACCTGATCGCCGAGCTGGTCGAGAACGCCGCGGTGTACTCCCCGCCGAGCACCCAGGTGACCGTCCAGGGCGAGGTGGTGGCCCACGGCTTCGCGCTGGAGATCGACGACCGGGGGCTCGGGCTGAGCGAACTCGCGCTCGCCGAGATCAACGAGCGCCTCGCGGTGGAGCAGGAGTTCGACCTCGCGGACACCGACCGCCTGGGCCTCTTCGTGGTCAGCCGGCTGGCCCGCCGGCACGGCATCCGGGTCCACCTGCGGCCGTCGCCGTACGGCGGGACGACCGCGGTGGTGCTGATCCCGCGCGAGCTGCTGGCGGAGGCGTCGGACGGGCCGCCGGCCGGGGCGGCTCCCGGCCGGCGTGCGGTGCCGGCCGGGCAGGGCGAGCGCGATCTGGTCGTGGTGCCGCCGCCGGGCGGCGCGGGTACGGCGGGCGGTGCGAGCGACGCGGCCGACGGCGGGCCGGGGCCGGAGGCCCGCCGGGCCGTCGGGACCGCGTCCGACCAGGGCGGACGGCACCGGGGGAGCGGCGGCCCGCGGCCGTCGGCGCCCGACACCACCCGTACCCCGGGCGGTCTGCCGCGGCGGGCGCGGAACAGGACCGGGCCGACGCTGGTCACGGCTTCGCCGGACGAGGCGGTCCGGGGCCCGGGCCGTCACCGCCGGGAGGGCCTGGCCGCGCCGGAGGGCGCCGAGGCCGGACCGCAGGACGCCGGTACCGCCGGTGTGCCGGACCGCACGCCGGTGGGGCAGCAGCCGCCGGCCGCCGTCCCCTCCGCCAGGCTGTCCTCGGTCGGTCGGCCCCCGGTCGGGCTGCCCGAGGCCGGGCGATCCATGGCAGCGCAGCCCCCGGCGGAGCAGCCCTCCGCCGGGCGGGCGGCCGACGGTCCTCCCGCCGGCGGGCCCGGTCCGCTGCCGCGCCGCGTCCGGCAGGCCAGCCTCGCGCCCCAGCTCCGGGAGCGCGCCGTCCAGGAGCCCGAGCGGTCGGCCGCCGAGACCGCCCGCGAGCGCTCGCCGGAGGAGGCGCGGGCGACGTTCGCCTCCTTCCAGCGCGGCTTCACCCGGGGCCGCGGTTCGGCCGCCTCCGTCCCGCCCGCCCGGCCGGACGCCGTGCCCGCGTGGCAGCCGCCGGACCCGAACCGGCGCGCGATCGCACCGGCCCCGGCCCCGGCGGCCCTGCCCGCCCCGCCGCCCGGCGACCGGGCCCCGCTCGCCCGCTGGGTACCGGGCGCGTCGCCCGCCCCGCGCCCCGCACAGACAGCACCCTCGACACCCGCGGTACCGGCACCACCTGCAGCACCCGCAGTGAAGGCACCACCCGCACCACCCGCTCCAGCGGAAGGAAGAGATTCATGACCACTTCGACGCAGTCGTCCGGGGACCTCAACTGGCTTCTCGACGATCTCGTGGGGCGCGTCGCGGCCCTGCGGCACGCGGTGATCCTGTCCAGTGACGGGCTGGCCACCGGGGCCTCCCGCGACCTCGACCGCGAGGACGCCGAGCACCTGGCCGCCGTCGCGGCCGGCTTCCACAGCCTGGCCAAGGGCGCCGGCGGGCACTTCAAGGTCGGCGGCGTCCGCCAGACCATGGTCGAGCTGGACGAGGCATTCCTCTTCATCACCGCGGCCGGCGACGGCAGTTGCCTGGCGGTGCTGAGCGAGGCCGAGGCCGACATCGGCCAGATCGCCTACGAGATGGCCCTGCTGGTCAAGCGGGTCGGCGAGCACATGGCCGCCGAGCCGCGCACCGAAGCCGCCCCGCCGGGGAGATGAGCGGCCCGATGGCGGAGGAGGAGCCCGAGCTGGAACAGGACGCCCCGGCCGGGGACGAGTCCGGGGTCGACCTGTTCCAGCCGCGCACCCCGGTCGACGACCGGTGGTTCGACGACGAGGCCGGTCCGGTGGTGAGGCTGTACTCGATGACCCGGGGCCGTACCCGCCCGGTCGAGGACGGCCTGTTCGACCTGATCTCGCTGATCACCGTCGCCGAACCCGGGCCCCGGGCCGGGGCGGTGCCCGCGCTGGTGCTCGACCCGGAGCACCAGACCATCCTGACCTGGTGCCGCCGCGAGCCGCTGTCCGTCGCCGAGCTCGGCTCCTACACCGACCTGCCGGTCAGTGTGGTCCGCGTGCTGCTCGGCGACCTCTACGACGCCGAGCTGATCAGCGTCACCCGACCCGTTCCGCTCGCCGAGCTGCCGGACGAGCGCCTGCTGCGAGACGTGATCAATGGACTCCGTGCGCTCTGACCACCACGAGAACGCCGCCGCCGGTGCCACGGCCGACGACCCGCCCTGGCGGGGTGGTCCGGCGGTCGCGGTGAAGATCCTGGTCGCGGGCGGCTTCGGCGCGGGCAAGACCACGCTGGTCGGCTCGGTCAGTGAGATCCGCCCGCTGCGCACCGAGGAGGAGCTGAGCGAACTCGGCCGCCCGGTGGACGACACCGCGGGGGTGGAGGCCAAGCGGACCACCACCGTGGCGATGGACTTCGGCCGGATCGACCTGCGCGCCGGGCTGGCGCTCTACCTGTTCGGCACCCCCGGGCAGGACCGGTTCTGGTTCGTCTGGGACGAGTTGGCGCGCGGTGCGCTCGGTGCGGTGGTGCTCGCCGACACCCGCCGACTGGCGGACTGCTTCCCCTCGGTGGACTTCTTCGAGCAGCGCGGCATCCCCTTCGTGGTGGCCGTCAACTGCTTCGACGGCACCGAGCTGTTCGCCGCCGAGGAGGTCCGGGACGCGCTCGACCTGGACCCGGGGATCCCGGTGCTGCTCTGCGACGCCCGCCGGCGCGAGGACGGCAAGGACGTGCTGGTCGCCCTGGTCGAGCACGTCGGCGCACAGCGAAGGGGCGGCGCGGGCCGGGCCTGACCGGTGCTCTGCCGATCGGGCCCGGCGCAGACGCCGGGGAGCCCGGGCGGCCGCCGGCGGCCGCCCGGAGCCGTCGTCTCATTCGGACGTCCGCATGCCGGACGTCCGCCGGTCGGAAGGTTGCCTAGACCGGGTCCGGCGTGGAAGGCTCTGGACGAAGGCCGCCCGGCCCTGCGGTTCGGGATGCCTCGGAGCACACCGGAACGCCGCGGGAAGACCGGCGGCGCACCACGACGCACCGCTCACGCGACCGCGTCCAGGACCAGGGGGAGGGCAGTACCGTGACCGTCGACCACCGCCGTGCCGCGGCCGCGCCGGCCCCGGTCACGCCGGCCCTGACGATCCGCCGGTACATCGACCACGCGCTGATCTGCAGCGCCTGCTGTCGGTGACGGACCGGCCGGCCTCCCGGTAGCCCGACGGGCCTCGCGGCCCACCCGGTCGTGAAGCGCACCTCTGACGCTTCGTCAATCCCTAGGCCCGGCCGCACCGGACGCCGGTCCGGCCGTGCCGCCGTTTCCCATGCCCGCTCTCGCGGAGACCACCAGTGAACCTCGCCCGCCCCATCACCACCCCTGCTGCCGCCGTGCCCGTCGGCGTGCCGGGAGCGTCGCACCGCGTGCGGTGCAACGGTCCGTTCACATGGTTGAATGGGCGCATGAGCAACGTCGTGGACAGCAGCCGAGGTCACCTCGACCTTGAGCCGTTCTGGCCGTCCCGGCAGCCGCACCTGTTCGACCAGACGTGTCCGGGCTCGCCCAGCGCGTCCCGGCCCGCCGTCCGCTGACCTCGGTTCAGCCCCCGGCAGTACACCCGGTCGACGCGCAGACGACTCCACCCCGTCCGTCACGCGCGAAATGAGCGGCACCATGTCTTCCTCCTCCACGGCCACCCTTCCCCTTCCCGCCGCGACCCCGCACCTGCGCGCGGTCCGCTCCGTCCCGTCGAGCGCCGAACGATGGCACGGCGCCACGATCCCGCCGCACCCCGCCGCCCCCCAGCACCAGCCGGGGCAGCACCACCAGGTCGGCCAGGCGCCGTCGCACTTCGTGCCGCCCGCCCCGGCCGCGGCCCCGGCGCCGCAGGGCGGCCAGGTCGCGCAGGCCCTGCTCGCCGCGCTGCCGGAGGGGGCCACCGTCGTCGCCGCGCTCCCGCAGGGGGCGCTGCCGCAGGCCCTGCTGGCCCAGTACGGCGCGCAGTTCGGCGCCTCGGCCGGCCACCCGATGGTCGGCTACCTGGTGCTGGTGCCCGCCGAGGGCGGCGCGCCGCTCGGCGGCGGGGCCGCCGCGGTCGGCCCCGGTCAGCACGTTCAGGGCGCCCCGCTCCTCGCCGCGCAGGCGCCGGACCCGACCCAGCCCCGCGCTCAGGTCCAGCCGCAGGCCGCCCGCCCGGTCCGGCCCGCCGGTCACGGCATCTCGGTCGACACCGAGCGGCGCAACGCCTACGTCGACGGGCGGTTGCTCGACCTCACCTACCTGGAGTTCGAGCTGCTGGCGCACCTGACCGAGCACCCGCAGCGGGTGCACACCCGTGACCACCTGGTCTCCGCCGTCTGGGGCTACGGCCACGTGGGCGACGGCCGCACGGTGGACGTGCACGTGGCGCGCCTGCGCCGCAAGCTCGGCGCGGCCTACCGCGACAGCATCGTCACGGTCCGCCGGGTCGGCTACAAGTACACCCCGGTGGCGTGACCCGCTGCTGAATCCCGTCGTCACGGGCCGGGCGTTCCTACGAACGCCCGGCCCGTGACGCATGCATGACGGTCCGTCAGGCCCGCTGGTCGGGCGGCAGTAGCAGGACGGCCAGTGCGGCGGCGCAGGTCCGCGCGTGCCCCAGGAACCAGTCCAGCCGGTCGTCGGTCAGGTGCGCCGGAGTCGAGCGGACGGCCAGGGCGAAGCGGGCCTGCCCGGCGCCGTCCAGCACCGGGACGGCCACGGTGCGGACCCCGGCCGCCGACTCGCCGTCGTTGAGCGCGTAGCCGGCGGCCCGTACCTTCGCCAACTCCTCGTCCAGCCGAGCGGGTTCGGTGATGGTCCGGTCGGTGAACGGCAGCAGCGGGCCGATCGTCGAAGGCTGCGGCTCGCCGGGGCGCGGCCAGCCCAGCAGGACCTTGCCCAGCGCCGTCGAGTGCAGCGGGCGCCGCAGTCCGAGCCCGGTGTCCGGGCGCACGGAGGCGCCGACCAGGATGACCGCGTGCGGGCCGCTGCGGATCGCGAGGTCCGCGGTGGCCCCGGTGCGCTTGGCGAGCAGGTCCAGTTCGGGTGCGGCCAGGTGCAGCCCCCGCTGGTGGAAGCTGAGTTGGCCGAGTTCGGCGACCGCCGGGCCGAGCCGGTACCGGGCGGTCTGCTCGTCCTGCTCCAGGAAGCCGGCGCTGACCAGGGTGCGGGCCAGCCGGTGCGCGGTGGAGACCGAGAGGTCCATCCGGCGGGCCAGGTCCGAGGCGCTCAGGTCGGGGCCGTTGTCGTGGAAGCAGTGCAGGAGCCCGAGGGCCCGCTGGACGGCCTGTGCACCGGCCGGCGGGCTCTGGACGGCGGTGGCGGCCTCGGCCATGGCACCTCGCGTTCGGTCCGGCGCCCCGGCGGGTCCACCGGGGTCGGTTCCAGACTATGGCAGCCGCTGCTGCGGAATTGTGTCGGCGGCATTGCAATGGGATGGCGTTGATGAACAAGTGATCCCACGATGTGGCAAAAGCTTGCTTCGCGCTCCCTCGGCGTGGAACGCTCGGCACATCGCCCCGGACGGCCCCGTCCGGAGCCCGAGTTGTCACCCGGACCACCCAACCGGCAGGAAGGAGCAGCGCCGTGACGACCCACCGGTGCTCCGCCCCCTGCACCTGTTGTCGCTGACCCGCCGTAGCCCCCGAGCCGGTCGAAACGCCGCACCGCGCCCCGTGTCCTCCCAGGTCGGTGCCCTCCCGCACCGCCATGGGCCCGTCGCCCGGCCGCGCCACGGCCGGACCGCCCGCCCGCTCCCCACCCGGTTCCCCGGTCGGCCCCCGTGCAGCCCGCTGCTCAGCCCTCCGCTCAACCCTCTCCCTCCGACCGACCACGCCCGGTGCCGCGCCCCGCCGCTGCCCGTATCCGCCCAGCCAGAGGACCCGCCACCGTGCCCAGCCACGCCCGCTCCACCGCCGATGCCGCCCCCTCCGACGCCGCACCCGCCGCGGCGGCCGGTGGCGCAGCCGACGCCCCGGACACGCTCTGGTTCACCCGCTGCCCCGTCCCCACCGCCACCGGCATCGCCGCCGACCAGGGCCGCTTCGCCCGGGAGTTCGCCGCCGACGGCATCGCCGTCCGCTCGCTCCAGGACGCCCCGCCGGAGGTGGCCGCCGACCACCACTACACCCACGCCCTCACCGGCCTGTTCCGCGAAGGCGGCAACGTGCCCGCGCTCTGGGCCCGTTCGCGCGGCGAGCGGACCCGGCTGATCGGTCTCACCTGGATCGAGGAGCGTCAGGTCGTCCTGGTCCGGGCCGGCAGCGGTATCGGCTCGCCCGGGCAGCTGCGCGGGCTGCGACTGGCCGTCCCACGCCATGGGATCGGCATCGACTTCTGGCGGGCGATGGCCCTGGCCGGCCTGCACGGAGCCCTCGCCACGGCCGGACTCACCCTGGACGACGCAGAGTTGGTCGACGTCCCGGCCGCGCCGGGCGGTGGGCAGTGGGCCGCCGAACTGGCCGCGCTGCGCGACGGCGTGGTGGACGCGGTGTACGTCAAGGGCGCGCTGGCCGTCGAGGCGGCCCGCCGGTTCGGCGCCGAGGTCGCGATCGAGCTGGACGCCGCGCCGGACCGCCGCAGCCGGGTCAACAACGGCACACCGCGCCCGGTCACCGTCCACCAGCGACTGCTGGACGAGCGTCCGGACCTGGTCGCCCGCTTCCTGACCGTCCTCCTGGAGGCCGCCGACTGGGCCGCCGGGAACCCCGCCGAGGTGGCCCGGATCCTGCGGGCCGAGACCGGCGCCGGCGCCGAGGGCGTCGCCGGGGCCTACGCGGCGGGCGGTCACCGCACCCTGCACCTCGACCTCTCGCAGGAGCGCCTCGGCCTGTTGGAGCAGCAGGAGCGCTTCCTGCGCCACCAGGGCTTCCTCGCCGCCCCCGTCGACGTCGCCGCCTGGGCGGACCCCGAGCCGCTGCGCGCCGCCCGCGCCCTGCTCGCCGCCCGCCGCGCCGCGGCCGGGCCGGCCTGACGCCGCTCACCCCCCACGCCGCCGCCCCCCACGCCGCCGCCCCCACGCCGCCGCCCCGCCCGCGTCGCCGCTCTGTCCGCGTCTCCGTCCTGCCCCCCGTCGCCGTCCTGCCCCCTGCCGCTGTCCTGCCCTCCGCCGCGCCCGCCGGCCTGCCGATTCCCCTGGAGCTGACCGTGAAGACCCGCCGCCTCGCCCTCGCCGCCACCGCGTTGCTCACCACCACCGCCCTGGCCGCCTGCGGTTCGTCCGCCGGTGGCGCCAAGGCCTCCGCCGACGGGGGAGGCAAGGCCGAGGTGGTGCTGCGCCTGCCGGACCCGGGCAACAGCGGCTTCCTCGCCCTGGGCAAGAAGGACGGCTCCCTCGACCGGGCCCTCGCCGCCGTCCACGCCAAGGTCGCCTGGACGGGGAGCGCCGGCCCGTTCGCCCCCGCCGCCCAGGCGCTCTCCGCCGACCAGCTCGACGTCGCGCTGGGGTCGATCACCTCGGCCGTCGCCGCACTGGCGCAGAAGCCAGGCTTCAAGCTGTTCGCCCAGACGGCGCCGGACGGCGTGGGCGAGGGCATCCTGGTGAAGAACGACTCGCCCATCAAGACCGTCCAGGACCTGGCCGGCCGGAAGGTCGCGGTGAGCCAGGGTGGCACCAGCGAGTACCTGTTGCTCAAGGCCCTGGAGAAGAGCGGCGTGCCGGCCGACCGGGTCGAACGCGTCTACCTGCGCGCCGACCAGACCTCGGGCGTCTTCAACTCCGGCCAGGTGGACGCCTGGGCGACCTGGAACACCTTCTCCACCCCGTCGATCGCCAACTCCGGCGCGCACTTCCTGGTCAACGGCAAGGAGGTCGGCTCCGACAACTACGCGGTCTGGGCGGTGCGCAACGGCTTCGCCGAGAAGCACCCGGAGGTGGTCAAGGCCTTCTACGCCTACCTGCACGAGGGCGGCCTGAAGGAGAAGGCGGACCCGGCGGGCTACCTCAACGTGTTCACCGACTCCGGGCCGACCGCCGTCACCCCCGCCGAGAAGGAGATCGCGGTCGCCGTCACCCGGCAGAGCGCCACCGCCGATGTCATCACCGAGGCCGACACCGCCCGTTTCGCCACGGTGGCGGCGTTCTTCGCCGACCAGAAGGTCACCAAGCAGCTGGTCGACGTCAAGCCGTACCTGATCGACATCGCCACCCTCGCGGACGGTGCCAAGTGAGCACCGTGACCGACGCGCCCGCCGCCACCCGGGACGCCACCGGGGACGCCATCGGGGACGCTGCCGCCGGGCACGCCACCGCCGACGACGGCACCGTCGCGGCCCTCGAAGCCGGTCTGGTCGCCCCGCGCACCCGGCTGCCCGCGCCCCGCCCCCGCGCCGTCGCGCTGATCCTGCGCACCATCGGCCCGCTCGCCCTGCTCGGCGGCTGGGCGCTGGCCTCCGCCACGGGGGCGCTCACCCAGGACGTGCTCGCCTCGCCCGCCCAGGTCGCCGACGCGGTCGGCGAGCTCTGGGGCAACGGCCAGCTCACCGACGCGCTCACCGTCTCGCTCACCCGGGCCGGGCTCGGCCTGGTCTTCGGGGCCGGCGCTGGGCTGGTGCTCGGTGTCGTCACCGGGTTCTTCCGGCTGGGCGAGGAGCTGCTGGACTCCGCGGTGCAGGTCCTGCGCACGGTGCCGTTCCTCGCCCTGGTCCCGCTCTTCATGGTCTGGTTCGGCATCACCGAGACGGCGAAGATCGCCCTGATCGGGGTCGCGACCAGCTTCCCGATGTACGTCTCCACCTCCGGGGGCGTGCGCAACACCGACCGCAAGCTGATCGAGGCGATGCGCAGCTTCGGCCTCGGCCGCTGGGCGATCGTCCGCACCGTGGTGCTGCCCGGTGCGCTGCCCTCGCTGCTCTCCGGGCTGCGGCTGTCGATGACGCTCAGTGTGATCGCGCTGATCGCCGCCGAGGAGATCAACTCCACCGAGGGCATCGGCTATCTGATGGCCCAGGCGCAGAACTTCTCGCGCACCGACGTCCTCGCCGTCTGCATCCTGATCTACGGGCTGCTCGGCCTCACCGCGGACGGTGTGGTCCGCCTCCTGGAGCGCTTCCTGATGCCCTGGCGCAAGGCCACCCAAGGAGCGGGCCGATGAGCACCCCGACCACCACCGCCACCACCGCGGCCCCGGCCGCCACGGTGTCCCCGACCGCCGGCGCTGTCGCGGCCGAGGACGGCGCCCCCGCCGTCCACCTGCGCGGCCTGCGCCGGGTCTTCGGCACCCGGGCCGTCCTCGACGGGGTGGACCTCTCCATCGCCCGGGGCGAGTTCGTCGCCCTGCTCGGCGCCAGCGGAACCGGCAAGACCACCCTGCTGCGGATCCTCGGCGCCCTGGACAGGGCCGACGCCGGTACGGTGCTCGTTCCGCCGGTCCGCACGGTGGTCTTCCAGGAGCCCCGCCTGGTGCCGTCCAAGCGGGTGCTCGCCAACGTCACCGTCGGGCTGCCGCGCGGCGCCGCGACCCGGGAGACCGCCCTGCGGGCACTCGCCGAGGTCGGGCTGGAGAAGCACGCCGACGCCTGGCCGGCCACCCTCTCCGGCGGTGAGGCGCAGCGGGCGGCGCTCGCCCGGGCGCTCGTCCGGGAGCCGCAACTCCTGCTCCTGGACGAGCCGTTCGCCGCCCTGGACGCCCTCACCCGGCTACGGATGCAGGACCTGGTCGGTGACCTCGTCCGCCGCCACCGCCCGGCCGTCCTGCTGGTCACCCATGACGTGGAGGAGGCCGTCCGGCTCGCCGACCGGGTCGCCGTCCTGCGGGACGGCAGGCTGGTCCGCGACGAGCGGGTCGCCGTCGAGCGCCCCCGGGACCCGGCCGACCCGGCCTTCGCCGAGCTGCGCCGCCGCCTGCTCGCCGACCTCGGCGTCCACTGACCCCGCGCTCCGCATTCCCCACCCCCCAAGTCCCCGCCAGTACACCGGAGATCACCATGGCCATCACCCTCGGCGTCCACGCCAGCAACCCCTCGCTCTACTACCTCTCCCGGCTGGACCACCTGGCCGAGGAGCTGGCCCCGCTCGGTGAGACCGGCGTCTTCCACCACTACGCCGACGGCACCCGTACGGGCGCCCTGCTGGCCGACGGCACCATCGACTTCGGCGGCACCGGCTCCACCCCGCCGGTCACCGCCCAGGCCGCCGGACACGACCTGGTGTACGCGGCGGTCTCCGCTCCCCGCCCCGACCACGGTGCGCTGCTGGTGCTCGCCGACGGCCCGGTGGCCTCCGTCGCCGACCTCAGGGGCGGCACCGTCGTGCTGGCCGTCGGCTCCTGGCAGACGCACCTGCTGGCCAAGGCGCTGCACGCCGAGGGCCTCTCCTACGCGACCGACATCACCCCGGTCCGCCCGGCCGCCGACGAGGACCAGGCCCAGCGGCTGCGCGACGGCGAGATCCTCGGCTGGATCGCCCAGGGCGCTGAACTGGCCGCCGCCCGCCGGAGCGGGCGGTTCCGCGAGCTGATCCGCACCGGTGACGTCATCACCGACCGCTCGGTGTTCTTCACCCGCCGGGACTTCGCCACCGAGCGCCCCGAGGTGGTGGCGGCGATCGCGGCCGCGCTGCGCCGGGCCGATGCCTGGGTGGCCGCCCACCCGGCCGAGGCGGCCGCGATCGCCGCCGCCGACCTGGGCGGGGCGGTGGAGGACTGGGAGCAGGCGCTGACCGCCCTGCCGTGGCGGCTGGAGCCCGCCACCGCCGGGTTCGTCGCCGAGCAGCAGGAGGCCGCGGACATCTTCCACGGCGTCGGCTTCATCGACCGCGCGCTGACCGTCGCCGACGCCCATCTGCCCGCGCTGGAGGCCCCGGTGGCCGCCGCACTCGCCAAGGCGGTCTGACCCGATGGCCTCCGAAGTCCTCTGGTACATCATCCCGCGCGAGGGCCACTACCCCTGGGAGCCGGCCGGCCGACGCCCGGTCGACCTCCGCTACCTCCAGCAACTCGCGGGCAGCGTCGAGCGCCTGGGCTACACCGGCGCGCTGCTGGCGACCGACCTCTACGACGTCTGGGACCTCGGCAACGCGCTGGCCGCCGCCACCACCCCCGCGTTCAAGCCGTTGCTGGCCGTCCACCCCGGGCTCATCTCGCCCACCCTGCTGGCGAAGATGGCGCTCAGCTTCGACCACCTGCACGGCGGCCGGCTCCGGTTCAACGTCGTGAACGGCTCCACCGCGCAGCTGCGCGAGTACGGCCTGGACGTCGAACACGACGACCGGTACCGGCTGAGTGCCGAGTACTGGTCGATCGTCCGGCGCCTCACCTCCGGTGAAGTCTTCGACCACAAAGGCGAGTTCTACGACCTGAAGAACGCCGGCGCGAGCCTGCGCGAACTCGCTCCCGTCCAGCCGGGCGGCATCCCGCTCTGGTTCGGCGGCAGTTCGGCGGCCGGCATCGAGATGGCCGCCGAGCACGTGGACGTCTACCTGACCTGGGGCGAACCGCCCCAGCAGCTCCGGGAGAAGCTGGACCTGGTCCGCGAGCGCGCCGCCGCGTACGGGCGCACCCTGCGGATCGGCCTGCGGCTGCACCTGATCGTCCGCGACACCGAGGACGAGGCCTGGGCCGCCGCCGACCGGCTGCTCGACGTCACCAGCGAGGCCACCTACGCCCGGCAGCTCGGCGGGGCGACCGGTGAGGACGGGGTCGGCTGGCAGCGCCAGTTCCGCCAGCACGGGGGCCGAGTACCGGCGCGGGCAAGGGAGTTGGAGAGCCACCCGAACCTGTGGCCCGGGATGAGCCTGTTCCGCCCCGGCCCCGGTACGGCGGTGGTCGGTTCGACCGCCCAGGTGGTCGAGCGTCTCCAGGAGTTCGAGTCGCTCGGTGTGGACACCTTCATCCTCTCCGGCAACCCGCTGCTCGAAGAGGCGCACCGGGTCGCCGAGACGGTGCTACCCGCGCTCGGCGTGGGCCGCCGCTAGCGGAGGGGCGAAGGTGCCCGGCAGGACGGGGAACGGCACCGGCGAGGTCAGTGCCAGCTGTCGGGCGAAGCGCGCGAGAGTGCGCAGGAGGAGCGTCCGCACGGGGACTCCAGGGTCTCGAAGGACGTGTGCGGACGGTACAACGCCCGAAGTCCCGGCAGGTCACGTGGTGTCGCCCGAGGAAGCTCGGGGCGGCACTGTACGGACTGCCGGGACTTCGGGACTGCCGGATCAGGCGGCTGAAACGGCTCAGCGGCTGAGCGCGTCGATCTCCGCGAGGTCCTCGGCGGTCAGCGGGCCGCCGTTCAGCGCGTCGATGTTCTGGTCGAGCTGGGCGACGCTGCTCGCGCCGATGATCACCGATGCCACCCGGTCGTCGCGGAGCACCCAGGACAGCGCCAGCTGGGCGAGGGTCTGCCCGCGCCGCTCGGCGACCTTGTTCAGTGAACGCAGCTGCTCCAGCTTCGGGCCGGTCAGCGCCTCCTTGTTCAGGAACCGCCCGACCGACATCCGCGACCCGGCGGGCACCTCACCGGAGAGGTAGCGGTCCGTCAGCAGCCCCTGGGCGAGCGGGGAGTAGGCGATCAGGCTGGTCCGGGTGTCGCCGACCGCGTCCAGCACCCCCTCCTCCACGGAGCGGTCGAGGATCGAGTACGCGGACTGGTTCAGCAGGACCGGGGTGCCCAGCTCGCGCAGGATCGCGACGGCCTCCCGGTGCTGCTCGGCCGGGTAGTTGGAGATCCCCGCGTACAGGGCCTTCCCCGAGCGGACGGCCGAGTCCAGCGCGCCCATCGTCTCTTCGAGCGGGGTGTCGGGGTCGTGGCGGTGCGAGTAGAAGACGTCCACGTAGTCCAGGCCCATCCGGCCCAGCGACTGGTCCAGGCTGGCCAGCAGGTACTTGCGGCTGCCGCCGTCGCCGTACGGGCCGGGCCACATGTCCCAGCCCGCCTTGCTGGCGATGAACATCTCGTCCCGGTACGGGCGGAAGTCCTGCGCGAACAGGTAGCCGAAGTTGCGCTCGGCGCTGCCGTACGGCGGGCCGTAGTTGTTCGCCAGGTCGAAGTGGGTGACGCCCCGGTCGAAGGCGCGGCGCAGCACCGCTCGCTGCACCTCCAGCGGCTGGGCGTCACCGAAGTTGTGCCACAGGCCGAGCGAGACGGCGGGCAGCTGGACGCCACTGCGGCCGGCCCGGCGGTAGGTCATCGAGGCATAGCGGTCATCCGCGGCGAGGTACGTCATGCCGGACATCCTGCCAGGACCGTCGCCCCGATCAAGCTCTTGCCCCGCCCCTGACCGGTGCATATGCTCGCGGTGGATCGTATGGGTGCGAGGCGAAGGGGAGCCGGTATGACCATCTGCGCAGCTCTCCCGCGCTGTTGTCGCCCCGTCCGCGGCACGCGCTGACGCCGCCGCCGCCGCCCAAGCTCCTCTCCCGCCGCCGCTCCCGACCCGCCGCCGTTCCCGTGTGAGCGCGATCGGCCCCTGGACGCGGGGCCGCCGGGGCCCGGGCGCGCCGCACCGCCGCCCCCCCCCCCCGGGATCCCCGTTCCTCCCGGATGCCCGTTTCCCTCCGGACCCCCGGACCTCCCCGGTGGATCCCCGCCGAGCGCCGGCGCACCCCGCCGAGCGACACCGAACGCCCTACAAGGAGACCGCCATGCGGTTCACCGTCTCGTCCCTCGTCTCCAACGGACCCGACCCCGTCACCGGAGTGCGGCGCACGACCTACGAGAAGCTGCACAACGTCATCGACCAGGCCGTCACCGCCGAACGGCTCGGCTTCGACGGCTACGGCGTGGGGGAGCGGCACGGCGAACCGTTCCTCTCCCCGGCGCCCCCCGTGCTGCTCAGCGCCATCGCCGCCCGCACCTCCACGATCCGGCTCTTCACCACCGTCACGGTGCTCAGCATCCTGGACCCGGTCCGGGTCGCGGAGGACTACGCGGTGCTCGACCAACTCTCCGGCGGCCGCCTCGAACTGATCATCGGGAAGGGCAACGACCCGCGCCACTTCGACCTGTTCGGGCTGCCGGAGGACCGCCAGTGGGACGCGCTGGCCGAGAACTACGCACTGCTGCACCGGCTCTGGCGGGAGGAGAAGGTCAGCTGGGAGGGGAGCACCCGCCCGCCGCTCAGGGAGGTCACCACCTCGCCGCGTCCGTACCAGGACCCGATCCCGGTCTGGCACGGCAGCGCGACCAGCGAACAGTCCACCGACCTCGCCGCCCGCTTCGGGGACCCGCTGTTCTCCGCCAACTCCTTCCATCCGCTGGCCAAGTACAAGGCGCTGGTCGACCACTACCGCGAGCGCTGGGAGCACTACGGCCGCGACCCCAAGGACGCCCGGGTCGGGACGAGCTTCGGCGGCCTGTTCGTCGCCAGGCGCTCGCAGGACGCGATCGAGGGCTTCCGCCCGTACTGGGACGCCCTGCTCGGCTCGGCGGCCGGCCGGCACAACAACTCGCCGTTCGAGTCGCTGGAGGACGCGCTGGAGCGCGGCTCGGCGCTGGTCGGCAGCCCGCAGCAGGTGATCGAGAAGATCCACCGCTATCACGAGGCGTTCGGCAACGAGGTGGTGGGCATCGGCGTGGACGCCCTCACCGAGGACGTCCAGCACGAGCAGCTGGAGCTGTTCGCCGCCGAGGTCGCCCCGGTGATCCGCCGCGAGCTGCCCTGACCGGCGACCCCGCGCGCACCACCGTCACCCGGTGAGGCTCTCGCTTCCCGGGGCTCCGGCAGCGGCCGTCGCGGTTCTGTACCTACTGGTATGTACATTGGACGTACCAGTAGGTACAGTCGCCGCATGGCCACGGCAACCCAGGACGTCATCGCCGACCCGCGGCCGCGCGCCCCGGTCGAGGCGACCTTCGACCGGCCGTGCGACCGGCTCGCCGAGGTGATCGCCGAGGGACAGGCCGCCGGTGAGCTCGCTCCCGGCGCCGACCCGGCCGACACCGCCGCGGCCGTGGTCGCCGTCGTCCAGCGCGGCTACGTGCTCGCCCGCGCCGCCGGTACGGCCGAGCCGTTCGACCGGGCCGTCCGGGGCGCCCTCGGGCTGCTCGCCGCGTACCGCACCGGCCAAGACCGCCTGCCGGCCGAGGTGAGCCGCCCCGCCCTGCCCGAAGCCCCCACCAGGAGCCCGACGTGCACGCCATGCAGTACGAGATCACCCTCCCCGCCGACTACGACATGGGGATCATCGACCGGCGGGTCGCCGAGAAGGGCCACCTGCTCGACGCCTACCCCGGCCTCGGCCTCAAGGCGTACCTGGTGCGCGAGCGCGGCCGCGACGACTCGCCCGTCCACCAGTACGCCCCGTTCTACCTCTGGCGGACCGCCGAGGGCATGAACAGCTTCCTCTGGGGCCCGGGCTTCCGGGGCCTGAGTGCCGACTTCGGCCGTCCGGCCGTCCGGCACTGGCTCGGCGCCGGTCTGCGCCACGGAGGTCCGCGCCACGAAGGTCCACGCCACGAAGGTCCGCGCCGGGACGGACCGCCGCGCGGCGGTCTGCTGCGCGGCGACGCGGACGGGTCCGCCGGCTTCGCCAGCCGCCACCTCGAACCACTCCCGGACGGCGCCGACCCGGCCGAGGCCGTCGAGGCCGCCCTCGCGTCCCTGCCCGACCACCCGGCGCTGCACACGGCGGCCGTCGCCGTCGACCCCGACCGCTGGGAACTGCTGCGCATCGCGCTCTGGAGCGGCCCGGTCCCGGAGGACGCCCCGGGCACCCGCTACCGGGTGCTGCACCTGTCGACCCCCGAACTCGACCGGCTGCCCGCCGGCCGCCACTGGTGAAAGGACCCCCCGTGAACCCCGCCGACCTCGTCCCCGCCCCGCTCGACCGCGCCGCCGGCTACGCGCTCCTGGACGAACTCGCCGGGCCGCAGACCCAGGCCGCCACCCTGAACGGCCTGGACGCGCTGGCGCCCGGCTTCGCCGACTGGATCGTCACCAGCCTCTTCGGCGGCACCTACCAGCGGCCCGGACTGGCGCTGCGCGACCGCCAGGTGGCCAACCTGGCCGCGCTCACCGCCCTCGGCGGGGTGGAGCCGCAGCTCGCCGACCACGTCCGCAACAGCCTGCGGGTCGGGCTGAGCAGAGAGGAGATCACCGAGGTGCTGGTCCACCTCGCGCCCTACGTCGGCGTGCCCAAGGCCCTGGCCGCCCTGCGGGTGGCGAAGACCGCCTTCGCCGAGGCGGAGACCGGGGGCCGGGCCGCGTGAGTGCTCCTGTCGACAGTGCCGCCGAGGTTGCCGCCGGCGCCGGGGGCGGCGCCGTCCGCACCGTTCTGGGTGACCTCGACCCGGCCGAGTTCGGCGTCTGTGACGCCCACGACCACCTGTTCCTGCGCAGCCCCCGGCTGCCCGGCGAGGAACTCGACGACCCGGCGGCCGCCGAGCGGGTGCTGCGCGACTTCGCGGCGGCCGGCGGCCGGGCGATGGTCCAGTGGACCCCGCACGGCATGGGCCGCGGCGCCTTCGCGCTCCCCGGTCTCGCCCGCGCGACCGGCGTCCACCTGGTCGCGGCCACCGGCCTGCACCAGGACGTCCACTACGACCCGCAGTGGCTGGCCGAGCGCTACGAAGGGCTCGCCGAGCTGTTCACCGCCGAGCTGACCACCGGTCTGCGCGCCGCGCCCGCGGGCGTCCGGGCCGGACTGATCAAGGTGGCGGGCGACTACCACGGCCTCGGCCCGCACACCCGCCGGGTGATGGCGGCGGCGGCCGAGGCGCACCACGCCACCGGCGCGCCGATCGCCGTCCACCACGAACTCGGGACCGCCGCCTCGGACGTCCTCGACCTGCTCTGCGGGCAGCACGGCGTGCCGGCCCACCGGGTCATCCTCGGCCACCTCAACCGGCTGCCCGACCTGCGGCTGCACCGGCACCTCGCCGGCTCCGGCGCCTACCTGGCCCTGGACGGTCCCTCCCGGGCCCATCACGCCACCGACCACCACCTGTTCGACACCGTCGCCGCGCTGGTCGAGGCCGGCCACGCCGACCGGCTGCTCCTCGGCGGTGACACCACCACCCGCACCGCCCGGCACAGCCCCGGACCCACCCACCTGCTCACGGCCGTCGCTCCGCGCCTGGACCGCGAGTTCGGCCCGGACCTGGCCCGACGCCTCCTCGTCACCAACCCCGCCCAGGCCCTGACCGTCCGCTGGGCGGCCCACTGAGCGCTCCGCGCCGCCGGGCCGCGGTGGTGCACTGAGCGCTCTGCGCCGCCGGGCCGGAGTGGCTGCCACCTCGGCCCGGGCCGACCTGCCGGGCCGTGGTGGTGCGCGGTCCGAGCCGATGGCAGGTGCACCGGCTGTCCTGCGGGCTGCTCACCGACCCGCTGGGCCGTCTGCCCGACGGCGGCTCGCTCGGCCGGGGTTCGGTTGGGCTGGCCGGTGGGTCGGGCGAACCATTGCCGACGGCGGTCGGCTCCTGGGCCGTTCGCTGGTGGCCTCAGGCCGACGGGGCCCACTCGGCCGGGGTTCGGTTGGCCGGGGTTCGGTTGGGCTGCCCGGTGGGTCGGGCAGACCGATGCCGGTCGCGGCGAGGGCGTCGGCCGTCTCGGGGGCGTTCGTCGAGGGCTGGTGCTGCCGGGCGGGTGGGGGCCGGCGGGTTCGGCGCAGCCGTCTGGAGCACCGCGCCGTTCGTCTGGGCGGAGTGCGGTCCGCGTAGACCGGTCAGGGCTGCGGGGGAGTGCGCTGGTCGTCCCGGCGGCCGTGTGCTGCGGGCCAGGAAGTGCCGCGCTGGCGCGTATCCGGGGCCGGGGCCTGCTGCCGGGCGGGCGGGGAGCGGCTCGGCGGACCGGTACGGGCTGCGCCGTCCCCGGGCCGACCGCTGAGGACCGGGCGGTGCCGCGTTGGCGGGCGTCCGCCCGGCCGGGGGCCGGGTCAGCCGCCGAGTGCCCGGAGGATCGGCTGTCCCAGTGCGCCGAGCCAGCCCGCCAGGGCCGAGAGGGGCCCGAGCAGGCCGGTACCGGCGGCGACGAGTGCGCCGGCCGAGCCGAGCAGGCGGGTGATCCTGGTGAGCCGGCCCGCGACCGCCTCGCGGTCCGGCTCCGGTCGCGCGACCTCCGTGTCCAGCGCGTCGAGCTCGGTCCGGACCTCGGGGGCGACCGCGGGGGGCAGCTGCGCCCGCTCGGCGGCGGAGCGGAGTTCGTCGACCAGCGCGCGGACGTCCTGCCCGGCCGCCGTGAAGTGGCCCGTCTGGCCGCCCCGGACCGTCTGGTCACCGGCGACGTTGTTGATCACGCCGCCCTGCTGGTTGCCGATGTTGAAGACCATGGCGTCCCTCCGGGGAGTCGGTCCTTGGACGCTGGGGAGTCTCAGCGGGGCGGTGGCGCCTGGAGCCGCTGCGCTTCCGCCGACTCGAAGCGCCGCCGACGGGAGGTGGCCACGATGTGCAGGACGATTCCGACGAGGACCAGAACACTGCCGATCGCGGCCGCCCCGAAGCCGATGGCGCCCACCGGCATACCGCCGATCTCCGGGCCGAGGACGTTGGGCACGGTCAGGTCGGGGCTGTCGGTGTTGGCCGCGTCGTTGGTCTCGGCGATGAAGCGGATGATCGCCCAGCCGTAGACCGCGCCGCCGACCACGAAGAGCAGGAAGCCCGCCACCACCAGGTGCCGCGCCCTGGTCCGGGTGGCCGCGATCTCGCGGAAGAAGCTCTCCCGCCGGGCCTGCGTGACGTAGTTGTACTGGTCACCCGCGACGTTGCTGAGGTTGCCCGCCTGCTGCTGCCCCACCTCGAACCCGCGCTCCGCCCCGTACGGCGGTGCCGCCGGGCGGTCGGGCGGCCCGGGCGGTGGCGGGCGGCGGCCCGGCGGGGGCGGCCGCGCCGACGGGTACTGCGGCGGCGGAGGGTACTGGTGTGGTGGGTACTGCTGCTGCTGCTGCGCCGACGGCGGCACGAGCGGACCGCGCAGCCCGCGCGGCTGCTCCTGCGGTTGCCGGTACTCCTGGCGTTCCTGGTACTCCTGGCGGCCCTGGTGCTCCGACGGCTCCGGCTGGAGCGGCAGCGCGGCGGTCCGGGTGACATCGGCGGGCCGCTCCGCCGGGCTCTGCGCCGGGTCCCCCGTGCCGGGGCCGGGAAGGATGGCGGTGTCGGCCTCCCACGGGTCCTCGTAGTGCACCTCGAAGGGGCCGAAGTCCAGGACGTCCCCGGCGTGCAGCTCCTCCTGTCCGTGCACCGGGTGGCCGTTGAGCCGGGTGCCGTTGGTGGAGGCCAGGTCCTCGACGGTGGTGTGACCGGCCGACCGCTGCACCACGGCGTGGCGCCGGCTGACGCCGGGCTCGCCCACCCGGATCTGGCAGGTGGCGTCCCGGCCGACGAGCAGCGGCCGGTCGGTCAGTTCGAAGACCTCGCCCCGGAGCCGGCCGGGGGTGTCGACGACGAGACGGGGTAAGGCTTGTTCCCGCGACGGTGAGCTCATGGCACGGCCTCCTGCCGGGCGGGCTGCTGAACCACCGGCGGCGGCGACACGGTGCGGCGTCCGTCCGCCGGCTCGGGTGCCCTCACCTCCAGTAAAGGCCACCTCGGCGCCCCGGGACAGCCCCAGGGCCCCCCGGGTCGGCCCGCCGTCCGATCGGGGGTCACATGTGAGTGCCGCCGTCGATCCGGATCTCGGTGCCGGTGACGAAGGCGCCGTCGTCCGAGGCCAGCATGGCGATCACGCCGGCCACCGTCTCCGGCCCGGCGAAGCCCTGGCCGAGCGCGGGGGAGAGCTTGGCGAGCAGGCTGAAGTCGGCGTCGGCCGGCAGGCCCGGGTTGTTGGTCATGCCGCTGTCGATGCTGCCCGGGGCGACGCAGACCGCGCGCAGTCCCTGCTTGGCGTACTCCGAGGCGATCGCGTGGGTGAACGACTGGATGCCGCCCTTGGTCGCGGCGTACGCGGCCATGTAGGGGTGCGCGAAGGTCGCGGAGGTGGAGCTGAAGTTCACCACCACGCCCCGCCCACCGGCGAGCAGGGCCGGCAGCGCCTCGCGGGTCATCAGGAAGGTGCCGGTCAGGTTGACCGCGATCAGCGTGTTCCAGAACTCCAGGCTGGTCTCGTGGGTGTGCGAGGAGCGCAGGATGCCGGCCGCGTTGACCAGGACGTCGAGCCCGCCGAGTCCGGCCACCGCCTCGGCCACGCCCGCGCGGACGGCGGCCTCGTCCGAGATGTCCACGACCGAGGTCGTCAACCGGTCGGCGGTCCCGTCACCGGTCGCCCGGTCCAGGGTGACCCTCAGGCCGTCCTCGTTGACGTCGACCGCGACGACCCGCCCGCCCTCGGCGAGGATCCGGTGCACGGTGGCCTGGCCGATGCCCGAGCCGCCGCCGGTGATCAGGACGTTCCGTCCGCTGAAGCGCTCCATGGTGGTTCTCCGTTCGTTCGTGGTCTCGCGACCTCGATTGACACGGTACGCCGAAGTGGCACATCGTGCCAATAAGTCGTGACGGGCCAAAGTGGCACGACGTGCCATGCCGGTTCGGCTCGACGGTCATACCGCTGACCGCCCGGTGCGGAACGCCGCCGAGGCGCGCCCGCGCCACCACGGCACGCCGCGCCACCTGGGCGTGTCACGCCACTTTGACGCGACACGCCACCACGGCACGCCGCGCCATCCGTGCGTGTCACGCCGTCCTGGCACAACACGTCACCCCGACACGTCCCGCCACCTGGGCGTGCCGCGCCACTCCGGCGCGACACGCCTTCCTGGCGCAACACGCCATCCCGGCACGTCGCGCCACCGGGTGCGTCGGTCCGCGTACGCTGAGTGCCGTGATCGGACGCCCCACCCTGAACCAGCGCCGCCGTGACACCACCCGGCTGGAGATCGCCCGTACCGCCGCCGCGCTCTTCGCCGAGCGCGGGGCCGAGGCGACCACCGCCGAGGAGATCGCGCTCGCCTCCGGCATCTCGGTGCGCACCTTCTACCGCTACTTCTCCGTGAAGGAGGACGCCGTCGCCCCGCTGCTGGCGGCCGGCGGCCGGCGGTGGGTGCTGCTCTTCGCGGAGAGCTCGGCCGATCTGCCGGTCCGCGAGGCGCTGGAGCGTTCGGCGGTCGAGTCGCTGACGCCCACCGACACCCCGGGCGTGGAGGCCATGCACTGGACCCGCGACCTGCTGCGCGATCCCCGGCTCGACTCGGTCTGGCAGCGGGTGCACGCCGACTCGGAGGAGCGGCTGCGCGCGGTGCTCACCGCCCGCTGCCCCCGGGGCACCGACGAGCTGGAGATCCGGCTCGCGGCCGCCGCCGCGACCACCGCCATCCGGGTGGCCCTGGAGGAGTGGGCCTTCTCCGACGCCCCCGCCGCCGGGCCCGGTTCGCCCCAGGAACTGGGCGCCCGGTGCATGCGCGAACTGACCGCCGGCCTGCGCCTCTGGAGCAGCGTCAGCTGAGGCGACCTCAGCCCGGCCCACCCGCCACAGCGCCCGTCACTCCGCTCGTGCCAGCCCGCTCTCCCGCGGTCCCGGCACCGCCCCGGCCGCCATACCCGCTGGTCGGCGGGTCCACGGGGGCCCGGCGGACCGCTAGGGTTGTTGATCGCGCCTCGGCGGTGGCTTCCGTGGTGGACGGGGGAACCGGGGCGGCCGTTCCGGTTGTCCTGACAGTTGTCCTGACAACGGGGGCGGGGGAGTTCGAGGCGTGGGAGCAAGTAGGACATGGGTCTGACGAGCCACAAGGTGCTGGCGCTGACCGTATTGATCGCCGTCGTGATGATGGCCGGCACGGTCTGGCTGTGGCCGAGACTGTCGAAGACGACCTGGCAGGCGGTGCTCGGCCGGATCGGCGCGCTGCTCGCCACCCAGCTCACCGTGCTCGCCGCGCTGGGCCTGGTGGCCAACAACTACTTCGCCTTCTACAGCAGTTGGGACGATCTGCTCGGCACCGGCGACAACGGCCCGGTCGTCATCCAGAACAAGGCGGACGCCTCCGGGCGCCTCCAGGTGGAGACCATCGGGCACGCGTCGGTCCAGGGCGGCGGGGCGCTCGGTCGCGACCCCAAGCAGTCCGGCGAGATCCGCGAGGTCCGGATCGACGGCGCCGGCACCCGGCTCTCCACCGACGGGTACGTCTACCTGCCGCCGCAGTACTTCCAGCCGGAGTACGCGCAGAAGCAGTTCCCGGCGGTGATCGTGAGCACCGGCTTCCCCGGGATCGCGAAGAACCTGGTGACCCGGCTGAACTACCCGGGCGCGGCGCTCAAGCTGCTCCAGGAGGGTCGGATGCAGCCGACCGTGATGGTGCTGATGCGCCCCTCGCCCGCACTCCCGCAGGACACCGAGTGCGAGGACATCCCGGGCGGCGCGCAGTCGGAGACGTACTTCACCAAGGACGTCCCGGCCGCGATCCAGGCGACCTACCGGGTCTCCTCGGACCCGCAGGCCTGGGGCTTCATGGGCAACTCGACCGGCGGCTACTGCGCCCTCAAGCTCGCCATGCGGCACCCGGAGGTCTTCCCGACCGCCGTCTCGCTCTCCGGCTACTACCAGGCCGCCGACGACCCGACCACCGGCGACCTCTTCCGGGGCAGCCAGCAGCGTCGCAACGAGGCGGACCTGATGTGGCGGCTGAAGAACCTGCCGCAGCCCGAGGTGTCCGTCCTGCTGGCCGGGACCAGGGAGGGCGACGGCGACTACCGCCGGGACACCGAGGCCTTCGTGGCGGCCGCGCACGCGCCCATGAAGGTCTCCTACAGCATGATGAAGACCGGCGGCCACAACTTCGAGACCTGGAGCAGGCTGCTGCCGTCCTCGCTGGAGTGGCTCTCCCAGCACCTCAAGGTGCCGAGCCACACGGTCTGACCACCGCCGGGCCCGCCCGCCCGGCCAGCACGCCCGGATACCAGCGCGCCCGGCGGCCCCGGACCGGTCTCAGGCCACCGGCTCCAGCGTCCCGGTGTGCAGCTCGCCGACCCGGCCGCCCTCGCCCTCGTACGTCCAGAACGCGCGCACCGTCAGCCTGCCGAGGTCCATCACGTGGCTGACGGTGATGCCGCTCTGCTCGGTCCAGCTGACGAAGTACAGCTCCGGCCCGATCTCGGCGATGTGCAGCGCGACGTCCTCCCACTGGCCCGCCGACTCGCCGAGGCCCTCCCAGCGCAGCCGCTTGCCGTCGGGCGAGTAGGCGTTGCGGAAGGCCGCGCCGTTGTCGACCTGGAAGAGGTAGGTACGGCCGGCGAAGGCGGGCAGGGGCGCGGTCATGGCGGAGCGGGTCCTCGTCTCTCGTCTGTGCGGTACGGCTGGACTCCCAACCTATCCGACCGGCCGACCTTCGCGGCGGACATGCGGGCACCCGGCCACGGAGCGGACACCGGGCCGGCGCCGCGCCCACCCCGGCCGGACCTCCGCCACCCGCTCGCCGGCCCGCCGCCGACCCCCTCGGCCGCCCCGGCCGCCGTCCCGCCCCCGCCCCAGGCCCCGCCCCGCCCCGCCTCCAACTGATCAACTTCCCCGGTGACTTGATCCACTCCGGACGGCTCCCACTGTGAGCTGCGCGACAACACCCCCTGTCGGCTTGTCGACATTCGAGCGGCCTGCCTAGCATGCACGAGTCCGTCTTCGCGGACCCCGCCGTCGGGACGCCGAGTCCTGTCCACCCGCCGGTCGGCAGTCGAGCACCGCAGCGGACGGGAGCGGGGGACCCAGGTCAGTGCCCGGCCCACGCGCCCGCGCGTGCGGACCGAGGCTAGGGGTGAAGCCGCTCCCACAGGCGGCCGGGCAACCTCAGCCCGAACCCGACAGCTCACCTCGCAGGCGTCTACAGAGGACACCGCCATGCAGAAGCCTGCCCGGCGCGCGACGCCGCGCCACGCCCGCCCCTCCCACCGAGGCTGCAAGGCCGCCTTCGCCGCCACCGGAGCGCTCGCCATCAGCGGCGCCGGCCTGCTCGGCGTCCCGGCGCTCACCGGCGCCCAGGCGGCCACCGCGCCGACCGTCACCCAGGACCGGCTCGCCCCGGCCACCATGGTCGCGGGCAAGGCCACCACGGCCGCGCTGACCGTCCACTCCTCGTCCTGCTTCACGGCCAGGACCGTCGGGGTCGGCGTCCGCGACGCGGCCGGGCGCAACCTCGACTTCCCCGGCAACGTCTCCAACGCGCAGATCTGCCCCAGCGGCCTGTCGATCACCACCGGTGCCCGCACCCTGCCCGCCGGGACGTACACCCAGTTCGGCTTCTGGCAGGACCTCGGCGGTGCCTGGCACAACCTGCCCTCGCGCCAGCTCGCGGTCTCCGACGCGACCGTCGCGCCCACCCCGAGCCCGACCGCCACCCCCAAGCCCACCCCGACGCCGACGTCGACGCCCACCCCGACGCCCACCGCGACCGCCACCCCGTCGACCCCGGCCACCGGCGCCCCGGTCGCCGGGAAGTCGCTGACCTGGTCGGACGAGTTCAACGGCCCGATCGCCTACGGTTCGCGCTGGACGGGCGACAAGAGCAGCGCCTACCACTACGGCAACCACAACCCGGACGACAACAAGCTCGACTGGTTGAACAAGAACAACGTCTCGGTGGCCGGCGGCGTTGCCACCTTCACCGCCAAGCCGGGCGCCAACACGCTGGAGAACGGCAAGAAGTCCTGGGACACCGGGCTGCTCACCACCGAGTACTCCAGCGAGGGCTTCCAGGTGAAGACCGGCGACTACGCCGAGACCCGGGTCAAGCTCCCCGCCGGTACGGGCGCCTGGCCGGCCCTGTGGACCTGGAAGAACGGCAACGGGGAGATCGACTCCTTCGAGTACCACCCCGACAACCCGAACCTGCTGGAGCTGACCAACCACGTCAACCCGGGCCACCTGTACTACACCGACGCCAAGGCGATCGCGAAGGACGGCTGGGTCACCATCGGCACCCACTACGGCGCCACCTCGGTCGACTGGTACGTCAACGGCACGAAGGTGTTCTCGGACGGCAAGGGCGTCGGCGCCAACTGGTCCGCGTACCTGATCCTCAACCTGTCCCTGAGCGCCGGGCAGTACCACGCCGCGCCGCAGGGTACGGCCCCGATCACCTTCGCCGCGGACTACGTCCGGGTCTACCGCTAGGCCCCGTCCCGCCGGGGGCCCGCCGGGCGTGATCGCCGGGCCGGGCCCGGGGCGGAACGACCCGGGCCGTACCGTGCTGGGCCGTCCTGGCCCAGCACGGTACGGCCCGGGCCGGCCCGGTTCAGCTCCGGGCGGTCTGCACCACCGGGATCTCGAACGGCTGCTTGTTGTTCGCCTCGTTCCGGTCGTCGTCGCTGCGCACCGCGACCCAGCCTCCGGTCAGAGTGCCGGGTGCCGGGAGGTCGGCCGCCAGCCGTACCGGGATCAGCGCCGTGGCGCTCCGGAACTTCGGCAGCCCGGCCGGGAAGACACAGCGCACCCGGTGGCCGTTCTGGAACACGGAGCAGTCTTCCGGGAAGAACGGGCCCTCGGGGGTCACACCCTCCGGCAGGGTGATCACCACGGTGAACGGCGAGGCCGTCCGGTCCGGGCCGAGATTGCCGATGAAGGCGTGCACCGTGGTGGTGCCGCCGGGCGCGGCGGCGTCCGGGTCGATCCGGACCACCTGGAGGTCGGAGTCGGACGGGGCCGGTGCCGCGGCGGGCACCTTGGCCGGCGCCGTGGCCCCGGCGCCGGCCGCCGGGTCCGGCTCGGCCACCGGGCAGGTGGCCCACGCGGGCCCGGCGGCCAGCGCCGTCACCGCGCACCCCACCGTCAGTGCCCTGCCGAGGAAACTGCGAACGGACCTTCTGTGCGACATCGTCGCTCACCCTGCCCTCTGCGTTCCGGCGGCCGGCACCGTCGCGGGCCGCGTCCGCACCAGCGTGACCGACCCGCCCGCCGCCGCCGGGACGCCCCGCCCTCGGGCCGCTCGAACGGGCGAACCCCCGTTGGGGGAGCCGGGTGGTCCGACGACCCGTACGGACGAACTCCGGTGACGGCGGGTCAGGGGGCGAGGACCTGCCCCAGCCGGGCCGCGATCTGGTGCATCACGGGGACGAGCGAGGCCGCGCCGGCCTGCTCCTCCAGCGCCCGGATCCGGGCCACCGGGCCGGAGACGGAGAGCGCCGTCGGTGTCGGCGCGCCGGGTACCGCGAGCGCGATGCAGCGCACCCCGATCTCCTGCTCCTGGTCGTCCACCACGTAGCCGCGCTCACGCGCCTGCGCCAACTGGACCAGCAGCTCCTGCGGGTCGGTCACGGTGTAGGAGGTGTGCGCCGGCAGCGGGTTCGGGCCGAGCACGGCCCGCGCCTCCTCCTCGGGCAACTGGGCCAGCAGCGCCTTGCCGACGCCCGTGCAGTGCGGCTGCACCCGGCGGCCGACCTCGGTGAACATCCGCATCGAGCGCCGCGACTGCACCTGCCCGACGTACACCACCTCGCCGCCCTCCAGCACGGCCAGGTTCGCCGTCTCGCCGGTGGCCTCCATCAGTTCGGCCAGGTAGGGGCGGGCCCAGCTGCCGAGCAGTCGCCCGGCCGTCTCGCCGAGCCGGATCAGTCGGGGGCCCAGGGTGTAGCGGCGCGCGGTGTCCTGGCGGACATAGCCCTGCTGCACGAGGGTACGAACCAGGCGGTGGATGGTGGGCATCGGCAGCCCGGAGGAGGTGGAGAGCTCACTGAGCGTCGCCACGCCGCCGGAGTCGGCCAGCGCCTCCAGCAGCAGGAAGGCGCGCTCGACGGACTGCACGCCGCCGCTCGCGCGGTCCGGACCCGTCGTCGATGCTGTGTCGGGGGTCGCAACCACCGGCGTTCCCTTCGCTGTCGGGGGAGGAGTAGAGTCCCAGCGATCACCTCAACAAACCGTTGAAATTCTGTATCGCGGAAACTAGTCTCCACCTTACAGAATCGAACCCTCCGACAGGTGGGGTTTCCCCTCGGTTCAGATCAAGGACGTTCCCACCGGAACTGCCTTCGCCATGCTCAACCGTCTTAGGAGTGTCCTGCTCATGGCTACAGATCAGGGACCCGCCGGCGCCTCCCCCGCCGCTCCGGTCGTCACTGTCGCCGGTCCGCGAGTCCACCGGGCCGAGGAGGTGCTCACTCCGGAGGCGGTCGCCTTCGTCGTCGGCCTCCACCGCGCGTTCGAGGACCGCCGGCAGGAGCTCCTGGTGCGCCGCAGGACCCGCCGTGCCGAGATCGCCGAGGCCGGCACCCTGGACTTCCTCCCCGAGACGGCCGCCGTGCGGGCGGGCGACTGGACGGTGGCCGAGGCCCCCCGCGCCCTCCAGGACCGCCGGGTCGAGATCACCGGCCCCACCGACCGCAAGATGGTCATCAACGCCCTCAACTCCGGCGCCCGGGTCTGGCTGGCGGACTTCGAGGACGCCACCTCGCCGACCTGGGAGAACGTGGTCGGCGGCCAGATCAACCTGATCGACGCCTTCGAGGGCCGGATCGACTTCACCTCCTCGGCCGGCAAGGCCTACACCCTCAGGCCGGCCGCCGAGCTGGCCACCGTCGTGGTCCGCCCGCGCGGCTGGCACCTGGACGAGAACCACCTGCTGGTCGACGGCCGGCCGGTCGCCGGGGCCTTCCTCGACTTCGGCCTCTACTTCTTCCACAACGCGGCGCGGCTGCTCGCGCGCGGCGCGGAGGACCCGAACTCCGGCCCCTACTTCTACCTCCCGAAGACGGAGAGCCACCTGGAGGCCCGGCTCTGGAACGACGTCTTCACCCACGCCCAGGCGGCGCTCGGCATCCCGCACGGCACCGTCCGGGCCACCGTGCTGATCGAGACCATCACCGCGGCGTTCGAGATGGAGGAGATCCTCTACGAGCTGCGGGACCACGCCGCCGGGCTCAACGCCGGCCGCTGGGACTACCTGTTCTCGATCGTCAAGAACTTCCGCGACGCCGGCGAGCACTACATCCTGCCGGACCGCAACTCCGTCACCATGGCCTCCCCGTTCATGGCCGCCTACACCCGGCTGCTGGTGCAGACCTGCCACCGGCGCGGCGCGCACGCGATCGGCGGGATGGCCGCCTTCATCCCCAGCCGCCGCGACCCCGAGGTCAACGCGGCCGCGCTGGAGAAGGTCAGGGCCGACAAGGACCGCGAGGCCGGCCACGGCTTCGACGGCTCCTGGGTCGCCCACCCGGACCTCGTCCCGGTCGCCCGTGCCTGCTTCGACGCCGTCCTCGGCGAGCGCCCGAACCAGAAGGACGACCCGGGCCCGGCCGAGCCCGTCACGGCCGCCCAGCTGCTCGACATCGCCGGCGCCGGCGGCCACTGCACCCACGCCGGCCTGCACAACGCCGTCCAGGTCGGGGTCCGCTACATCGAGGCGTGGCTGCGCGGCCTCGGTGCCGTCGCCATCTTCAACATGATGGAGGACGCCGCCACCGCCGAGATCTCCCGCTCGCAGATCTGGCAGTGGATCCACAACGGCGTGGTGCTCTCCGACACGGGCGAGAAGGCCACCGCCGACCTGGTGCGCCGTCTGGTGGCCGAGGAGCTCGCCGCGCTCCGGGCCGAGCTGGGCGACGAGGCCTACGCCGGTGGGCGCTGGCGCGAGGCCGCCAAGCTCTTCGAACAGGTCGCCCTGGCCGAGGAGTTCGCGGACTTCCTGACCCTGCCCGCGCTGCCCCTGCTGGGCTGAGTCCAATCTATCCGCGCGTGCGCCCGCTGCCGCCTGCCGGCTTGTAGCAGTCGCCGCGCCCCATTGCTCCGTTCCGTACGGCGACGAATCCAGCTGTCCTCATCGTCGCCGTGCGGAACGGCCGTTTCCGGAGGCATCGATCCCTGTGGCACGCATCTTCTTCAACGGCCAGGCCATGGTCGGCGGCCCCTTCCACCCCTCGGTGGCCGACGCGCTGGTCGGCCCGGTCCGCACCGCGCCGGGCTACCGCTTCTTCTCCATCCGGGACGTCTGCCCCGGACTGCTCGCCGACCCGTCCGTCGACACCGCCATCGAGGGCGAGCTGTACGACATCACCCTCGAACACCTGCGTGACGTGATCCTCCCCGGCGAGCCCCGTGAACTCGAACTCGGCGTCATCACGCTGGCCGACGGCTCGCCCTGCCTCTCCATGCTGCTCGCCCGCGGCGAGGCCGACCGCGGCGTCCACCGCGAGATCACCCGCTACGGCGGCTGGCGCCGCTACCTCGCCACCCTGGGCCGCACGGCCTGACACCCCCACCACGCCCGGAGGGCCTGCGCTGACCGGCGCAGGCCCTCCGTCGTGTCCGGGCCCCGATCGGGCCGGCCCGCCGACGCGGAGGGGCCGCCTCCGCCCGGGCACGCCACAGCCCCGGACCCTCGCCGTGGGTCCGGGGCTGGGGTCCGTGCGCCGTCCTGAGCGGTGGCGCACGGAGTCCGGGTGACGCACCGTCCCTGGGCGGCCCGGAGTTCAGGGGGTTACACGGGGCGGGCGGCGAGCTCCTTGGCGGCGCGGGCGCAGGCCTGCGCGATCCGGTCCTCGTTCACCGTGGTCAGCTGCCCCTTCTCCACGACGGCGTTGCCGTTGACGAAGAGGGCGGCCAGCGGCGGCAGGGCGCCGAGGGTGAGCGCGGCGACCGGGTCGGCGATCGAGGAGTGCATGATGCCGTCGATCTTCCACAGCGCGAGGTCGGCCAGCTTGCCGGCCTCGATCGAGCCGATCTCGTTCTGCCGGCCGAGCACCCGGGCGCCGCCCATGGTGCCGAGGCGCAGCGCCTGGCGGCCGGTGAGCGCGGTCGGGTAGCCGTGCAGGCGGTTGATCAGCAGCGCGTTGCGCAGCTCGGTGCCCAGCTCGCCGGACTCGTTGGAGGCGGTGCCGTCCACTCCCAGGCCGACCGGGACGCCGGCCTTCAGCATGTCGGGGACGCGGGCGATGCCGGCGGCGAGGCGGGCGTTGGAGGACGGGCAGTGCGCGACACCGGTGCCGGTCTCGGCGAACTTGGCGATGTCCGAGTCGTTCATGTGGACGCAGTGCGCCATCCAGACGTCCTCGCCGAGCCAGCCCACCGACTCGAAGTAGTCGGTCGGGCCCATCCCGAACAGCTCCTTGCAGAACGCCTCCTCCTCGGCGGTCTCGGAGCCGTGGGTGTGCAGCCGGACGCCCTTGCGGCGGGCCAGCAGGGCGGCCTCGCGCATCAGCTCGGTGGAGACCGAGAAGGGCGAGCAGGGCGCGATGGCGATCTGCAGCATCGCGTCGGAGGAGGCGTCGTGGTACTTGTCCACGGCCGCCTCGGAGGCGATCAGGATCTCCTCGGTGTTCTCGACCGCGTGGTCCGGCGGCAGGCCGCCGTCCTTCTTGCTGCGGTCCATGGAGCCGCGCAGCGCGGTGAAGCGCATGCCGAGCTCCTGGACGGCCTCGATCTCGGCGCCGAGGATGTCGCCGCCGTCCTTCGGGAAGACGTAGTGGTGGTCGGCGGCGGTGGTGCAGCCGGACTTGAGCAGTGCGGCGGCCGAGCCCTGGGCGGCGGCGTGCACGAGCTTGTCGTCGATCCGGGCCCAGGTCGGGTAGAGGGCGACCAGCCAGTCGAAGAGGATGTTGTCCTGGGCGAGCCCGCGGGTGATCCACTGGTAGAAGTGGTGATGGGTGTTGACCAGGCCGGGGGTGACGAGGTGGCCCTCGCCGTTGATCCGGCGTACCACGTTGTCCAGCCACTGCGGGGCGGGGCCGTCGCCGACCGACTCGATCCTGTTGCCGAGGACGACCACGTGGCCGCGGGCGTACTCGGTGTCGTTGGCGTCGACCGTCGCGATCGCGACGTTCTCGATCACGATCCGCTGGTCGGCGGGTGGGGGCTGGACTGCCATGGTGTTACTCCTATGGGGGAGGGTTGACGAGGAGCGCGCGATGAGCGGCACGCGCCCCCCGTCAACCGGTCAGGACGGTGTCGCCGTCGGCACCGTCGTGGCGGGGTTCCCGTCGGCCGGCGACCGGCGGGCGACCCCGACGTGGTGGAAGAGCAGGTTGAGCAGGACGGCCATCACGCTGCCGGCCGATATCCCGGAGTGCAGCAGGGTGCGGACGGCCTCCGGGAAAGCGTCGTAGAAGGTCGGTACCGCGATCGGTATGATCCCGACCCCGAGCGCGACCGACACCAGGATGGTGTTCGAGCTGGACTCCATGCCGGCCTCCGCGAGGGTGCGGATGCCGCTCGCCGCGACCGTGCCGAAGAGCACGATCCCGGCGCCGCCCAGGACGGGCTGCGGCACCAGCGAGACGACCGACCCGAGCACCGGGAAGAGCCCGAGCAGGATCAGGATCCCGCCGCCGGCCGCGACCACGAAGCGGCTGCGGATCTTCGTCAGCGCCACCAGCCCGATGTTCTGGGCGAAGGCACTGGCGGCGAAGCCGTTGAAGACCGGGCTCAGCGCGGTGGCCAGGCCGTCCGCCCGCAGGCCGGCGGCGAGGGTGGCCTCGTCGGCCTGACGGTCGACGATCTTGCCGAGCGCCAGCATGTCGGCGGTGGACTCGGTCATCGAGACCACCATGACGATGCAGAGCGAGACGATCGCGGCCGCGTCGAACACGGGGGCGCCGAAGTGAAACGGGGAGGGGAGCGCGAAGACCTTCGCGTCCTGGACCGCGCCGAAGTCGGCCAGGCCCAGCGGGAAGGCGAGCAGGGTGCCGAACGCCAGCCCGACGAGCAGCGAGAGCTGCTGCCAGAAGCCGCGCAGCAGCCGGTTGCAGAGCACCACCGCGAGGAGGGTGATCGCGGCGAGGCCGATGGCCCGCATGGAACCGAATCCCGGGGCGCCCGGCGATCCGCCGCGCGCCCAGTTCACCGCCACCGGCAGCAGGGACACCCCGATGAGGGTGATCACGGTGCCCTGGACGACCGGTGGGAAGAACCTGATCAGCTTGCAGAAGTACGGCGCCGCGAGGAAGCACAGGAGCCCCGCGACGATCACCGCTCCGAAGATCACCGGGAGGGCGTCCTTCGGTCCGTGCTCCTTGGCTATGGCGATCATGGGCGCGACGCCCGCGAACGAGACGCCGTTCACGAACGGGAGCCGCGCGCCGATCTTCCAGATGCCGAGGGTCTGCAGGAGGGTGGCCAGTCCGGCGGTGAACAGGCTGGCCGAGATGAGCAGGGCGAGTTCGGTGGGGGAGAGCCCCACGCCGGCGCCGACGATGAGTGGAGGAGCGACGACTCCCGCGTACATCGCGGCGACGTGCTGCAGACCGGTGGAGACCAGCTTCACCGTCGGCAGCATCTCGTCCACGGGGTGGACTCCCGGCCCGGAAGGGGTGTCGGGGAGGTGGGTTGACACACCGTCCGGACCGGGTGGTCTTTCCGGGGTGGAACCGCCGTCTGTGGTGCGGGTGGAACGGAGTGCCATGTCGAGCCCCTCTTGTGCCCTGGCTCTCGGCGCGCCCGCGGCGCTGGAGATCCCCCGAGGGCGGGACGGCGGAGCAAGGATCCCTCGGGACGCTTCTCCAGCACCCCGGGCCGGCCGCCGTGAGGCGGGCACGATCTCCGGTGGGTGGGGGGTGGAGAAACTGCTGGTGCAGGAGTTGCGGGTACTGCGAACCGTCCGGTGCCGGCCGGCCGTGGGAGGCCGGGGGGTGCGGTGGTGCCGGACGGGGTCCATGGGTGGGGAGCGGTCAGGCGACCGGGATCACCGGAACGACGCCCTCGCGGTGCACGGTGCCCTCGATCAGGCCGTACATCCGGTCGGCGGCGTAGTAGACCTCGTTGTCGTTCTTGAGGCCGAACGGCTCCAGGTCGACCAGGAAGTGGTGCTTGTTGGGCAGCTCCAGGCGGACCTCGTCCACCTCGGCGCGGTTGTTCAGGACCCGGGTGCCCATCGAGTGCAGGGTCTGCTGCAGCGAGTAGGAGTAGGTCTCGGCGAAGGCCTCCAGGAGGTGGCGCCGCACATGGGTGTAGGAGCGGTTCCAGTTGGGCTGGGGCTCCTCGTCCCGGCCGTCGAAGCCGTACTTCCAGCGGGCCGTCACCTGGGTGGCGAGGATCCGGTCGTACGCCTCCTGGAGGGTGGTGTACTTGTCCTTGATGTAGCCCCAGAACTCCGAGTTGGTGGAGTTCATCACCACGAGGTCCTTGAGGCCCGAGATCACCTGGACGGTCTCACCGTCGTAGACGACCTCGCAGGTGCGGGTCTCGCCGCCGTTGCGGACGAACGAGTGGCCGACCTCCTCCGAGCCGATGAAGCGCGCGGAGTTGTCCGGGGTCTTGATCCGGTCCCAGGTGTACTCCTCGATCCGGATCCGGGCCCGGTGGATCGGCTCGTTGTTGTCCACGAAGTGCTTCGCCAGCGTGATGCCGAACTGCTCCGCGGACTCGATCCCGTACTCCTTCGCGAAGGCGAAGACGGTGTTCTTGGTGGTGTCGGTGGGCAGGCAGTTGGCGTTGGAGCCGGTGAGGTGGACGTCGTCGAGGTCGCCGGAGAGGGCGACCGAGACGTTCAGGTCCTTGATCTCGTGACGGGTGCTGTCACGGTAGACGCGGACGATGCGGTTCTCCGCCTTGCCGTACTGGTTCTGACCGAGCACGTGGGCCATGACAGGCTCCCAATCAATCAAGCGGTCTAGCTTCCGCGGTAGACCGAGTATCCGAACGGGTTCAGCAGCAGCGGCACGTGGTAGTGGTGCTGCGCGGGCGCGACCGTGAAGACGATCGCGACCTCGGGGAAGAACGGCGGCTCCGCGGAGGTGCGCGCGTAGTACGCGGCGGTGTCGAAGAGCAGCCGGACGACCGAGCCCGCCTCCGCGGCCGGCAGGTCCTTGGCCCGGCCGTCGGAGTCCGTGGCGGAGGTGCCGAGCACCTTCCAGCCACCCTCGGTGTGCAGTGCGAGCTCGACCGGGACACCCTCGGCCGGGCGGCCGAGGCTGGTGTCGAGCACGTGGGTGGAGATGCCAGTCATGGGTGAAGTGACCTTACTGATGGCAGATGTGACGGTACGTCGATACGTGGATACGTCGAAAGTAGCTGACGACGGGTCAGTTCTCGTCGAGCAGCCGGTTGATCCGAATGTCGTTGATCTTGCGCAGCTCGCCCCGGACGATCTCCGCCTCGGTGGCGGCGTCGTTCGGGAAGCGCTCCCGCAGGGCGGCGAGCATGGTGTCCGCGGTGCGGCCGGTGGCGCAGATCAGGAACACATGGCCGAACTTGGCCTCGTAGGCGGTGTTGGCCCGGTGCAGTTCGTCGAGGAGTGCGGTGTCCACTCCCCGGATGCCGGCCTGTTCGCGCTCGGAGGTGGCGTCACCCGCCTTGGGCGTGCCGATCCGGGCGTGGCCGGCCATCGCGTCGTGCAGGTCGGCGGCCGTCAGTGCGGCCATGGCCGTCGCGTTGGCGTCGAGCAGGGCCGCGCGGTCCGGCCAGGGCCGGGCCGATGCCACGGCGTCGGCCCAGGTGGGGCTGGAGCAGACCTCCAGCAGGAGCTCTCTCAGCTCGGCGGCGTCGGCCGCCGCCAGGGCGTCAAGGGCGTGGGGGTGGTTGGTCACGGGTGGACCTCCTGAAGAGTGGTGCCACCCGCACAAGCTAGATCCACCCAACCGGGCCGTCAACACTTTGTTGAACGGTTGGTGGTTACGTTTTGAACCGGTCCCGGTTGCCGGGCCGTTTCGTGTGCGATGAGACAAGTGTGCCCCGCCGGGGGCTGATGAAGACTGGCCGGGCCGGCGGGGCACACCCGCTCGGCCGACGCGGCCGACCGGGGCGTCGCACGCTCAGCCGGACTTCGTGCCGTCCTGGCGGTTGAGGTAGTTGTACACGGTGAAGCGGCTCACGCCGAGCGCCGAGGCGACCGTCTCCACCCCGTGGCGGACGGTGAAGGCGCCCCGCTCCTCCAGCAGGGCGACCACGCGCTGCTTCTCCCAGCGGTCCAGCTCGGCCAGCGGCCGGCCGTCGAACTGGCGGGCCATCTCGGTCAGCAGCCGGTCCAGCGCACTGCTCAGGTGGGGCAGCCGGACGGCCAGGGCCGGGGTGCCCTCCCACTCCAGCAGGACGTCCTCGGTCTTCGCCTCCGCCAGTGGCACGGGCGTCGCGCCGACGGCCTCCAGCAGCGGCTTTATCGCGGCGGCGAGGGGGTGGTCCACGTGCTCGGTCACGGCGTACCGCCCTCCTCGCCCAGCACGCTGACCTGGACCGAGATCCGGGTCGCGCCGGCGTCCAGGGTCTCCCGGAGCAGCTTGGTCACGGCGGCCAGGATCTGGTCGGCCTCGCCCTCCGCGCCGGTTCCGAAGGGGCCGACCGCGACGGCCAGGCCGGCTTCGTCGACCACCTTCCGGGCCGCCACGGCGTGCTCCGGGAACGTGTCCAGTTCGAACGGTTCTGTCGTGAACTCCACCATCAATCGCACCCGCTCACTGTAGCGAGCGGGAGCGCGGCCGGTCATCGGGCGGTCGGCCGCCGGGGGGCGGCTGGTCGATCGAACAGCGCGGGCCCGGTGCGGGGGATCGGTTTCGGCCTCTTCAACAAATTGTTGCGACGGTCTTGACACTCGCTCGGCGCGGCGGACATGCTTCCACCAAGCAGAATCCCTCTTCCGGATCGTGGAAGTTGCGGATAGACGGAAGAGAGATGAGAGGTGATTGACGTGACTGCCGCCTCCGCGCACAGCTTCACCGTCAACCTGTCGATCCTGTTCGGCGAGCTCCCGCTCCTGGAGCGCCCGGCCGCTGCCGCCGCCGCCGGCTTCACCGCCGCCGAGCTGTGGTGGCCGTTCGGCGAGGAGCACGCCCCGTCCGAGGCCGAGCTGGACGCGCTCCGCAAGGCCTTCGGCGACGCCGGCGTGCGGCTGACCGGTCTCAACTTCCTGGACGACCTCAGCAAGGGCGCCCGCGGCACCGTCTCGGTCCCGGCCGAGAAGGAGCGCTTCCGGGCCAACGTGCCGGTCGCCGCCGGGCTGGCCGCCTCGCTCGGCACCACGGCGCTCAACGCGCTCTACGGCAACCGGATCGAGGGCGTGGACCCGGCCGAGCAGGACGCGCTCGCGCTGGAGAACCTCGTCGTCGCCGCCCGGGCCGCCCACGAGATCGGCGCCGTCCTGCTGATCGAGGCGCTGAACAAGCCCGAGTCCCCGGACTACCCGCTGGTCTCCGCGGCCGCCGCGGTCGAGGTGGTCGACAAGGTCAACGCCGCGACCGGCCTGGGCAACGCCAAGTTCCTCTGCGACCTCTACCACCTGGCCATGAACGGCGAGGACCTGGCGGCCGTGATCGACACCTACGCCGACCGCTTCGGCCACGTGCAGATCGCCGACAACCCCGGCCGCAACGAGCCGGGCACCGGCGGGCTGGACTTCGAGGACCTCTTCGCCCGGCTGACCGCCGCCGGCTACACCGGCCGGATCGGCCTGGAGTACCGCCCGGCGGGCGGCGTCAGCGCCGACAGCTTCGAGTGGCTCCCGCGCGAGCACCGGGCCGGCTAGCGCACCGCGCTCCGGCAGCCACCGCACCCCACCCCACCACGGAAAAAGGAACGACGCGATGAGCCGCAAGATCGCCTTCATCGGCCTCGGCATCATGGGCAGCCCGATGGCCGCCAACCTCGTCAAGGCCGGCCACCACGTCACCGGCTACAACCTCACCCAGCCGCAGATCGACGCGCTGGTCGCGGTCGGCGGCCACGGTGCGAGCAGCATCGCGGACGCGGTGAAGGACGCCGAGGTCGTCATCACCATGGTCCCGGCCGACCCGCACGTCGAGCAGGCCGTCCTGGGGGAGGGCGGGGTGCTGGAGAACGTGCGGCCCGGCACGCTCGTCATCGACATGTCGAGCATCACCCCGCAGACCTCGATCAAGGTCGAGGCCGCCGCCAAGGAGAAGGGCGTCCGCACCCTGGACGCGCCGGTCTCCGGCGGCGAGGCCGGGGCCGTCGAGGCGGTGCTGTCGATCATGGTCGGCGGTGCGGCCGAGGACTTCGCCGAGGCGAAGCCGCTGTTCGACGTGCTGGGCACCACGGTCGTCCACGTCGGCCCGGCCGGCGCCGGCCAGACCGTCAAGGCCGCCAACCAGCTGATCGTCGCCGTCAACATCCAGGTGCTGGCCGAGGCCGTGGTGTTCCTGGAGAACGCCGGCGTCGACCTCGCGGCCGCGCTGGACGTGCTCGGCGGCGGCCTGGCCGGCTCCACGGTGCTGAACCGCAAGAAGGCGAACATGCTGAACCGCGAGTTCGCGCCGGGCTTCCGGATCGACCTGCACCACAAGGACATGGGCATCGTCACCGACGCCGCCCGTGCCGTGGGTGCCGCGCTGCCGGTCGGTGCGGTGGTGGCCCAGCTGGTCGCCTCCGCCCGTGCCAACGGCGACGGTTCGCTGGACCACTCGGCGCTGCTGCGCGGCGTCGAGCGGCTCTCCGGCCGCGAGCTCGCGTGACGCTCGCGGGACCGGCGGTACCCCCGCGGTACCTCTGAGACTCCTCCTGGTGGCGTGTACCTCACCGGTCGTGCCCGCGCCACCAGGAGGCCAGACCCGATCGGCAGGCGGGCCGGGGCTCATCCGCCTCCTGCCGATCGACCAAACCGGCGGCGCGCACTCCCTGTCGGGGGCACTTCGGTCGTGCCCGCGCGCCGCCCGGCCCCCTCCCTCGCCGAGGGGAGCCCCTCGTACGTCGGAAGCGGGACGAGGGGAACGGCGGGGAGGGGGCCGCACCCCGCGTCCCGGCCTCCCGGGGCACATGCTTGACGAACCAGCGCCAGAACCGTCCGGAAGTGAGGCCCGCACCATGCCCGCCACCCCCACCCAGGGCCATGTGGTCGTAGCTCCCGACAAGTTCAAGGGCACCCTGGAGGGCGCCGAGGTCGCCGCCCGGATCGCCGCCGGCATCCGCCGTGCCGCGCCCGGGGTCGAGGTCCGCGAACTGCCCGTCGCCGACGGCGGCGAGGGCACCCTGGCCGCCGCACTGGCCGCCGGGTTCAGCAGGATCCCGGCCAAGGTGGCCGGCCCCACCGGCCTGCCGGTGGACGCCGCGCTCGCCGTCCGGGGCGAGACCGCCGTGGTCGAGCTGGCGCAGTCCTCCGGGCTCGCCAGGCTCCCCGGCGGCCGGACCGCCCCGCTCGCGGCCGGCTCCTACGGGGTCGGCCAGCTGATCGGCCGGGCGGTGAGCCTGGGGGCCAAGCGGATCGTGCTCGGCCTGGGCGGCAGCGCCTGCACCGACGGCGGCGCGGGCATGGTCCAGGCGCTCGGCGCCGGGCTGCGGGACGCCGACGGCGCCGACCTGCCGCCGGGCGGCGCCGCACTGCGCAAGCTGGCCCGGCTCGACCTCGGACCGCTGGCCGACGTGCTCACCGGCGTCGAGGTCGTGGTGGCCTGCGACGTGGACAACCCGCTGCTCGGCCCGCGCGGCGCGACCGCCGTCTACGGGCCGCAGAAGGGCGCCGACGGCGACGACCTGGTCGTACTGGAGGAGGGGCTGACCCGCTTCGCCGACGTGGTCGGCGAAGCGGTCGGCCGCGACGTCCGGGAGGCCCCCGGCGCCGGGGCCGCGGGCGGGGTGGGCTTCGCCGCCCTCGCCCTGCTCGGCGCCACCATGCGACCCGGCATCGAGTTGATGCTCGAACTGCTGGGTTTCGACGAGGCCGTGCGTGGGGCACGCCTCGTCGTGACCGGCGAGGGCTGCCTGGACGCTCAGACGCTCCACGGCAAGGCGCCCGCCGGAGTTGCCGCGGCGGCCACCCGGGCGGGGGTTCGGGTGGCCGCCGTGGCCGGACGGCTGGAGCTGTCGGAGCGCGAGTGGCGGGCGGCCGGCTTCACCGCGGCCTACGCGCTCACGGACCTGGCGGAACAGCCGGGGGACAGCATGACCCGGGCCGGGGAGCTGGCCGAGGTCGCGGGGGAGCGCCTCGCGAGGGCGCTGCTGCGCGGCTGAGCGGGCCGTCCGGCTCTCGTACCTTCCTACATTGACGTTTTGTTGAAGGCGGCCCTAGGCTCCGGGCATTCCTTCGGCACACCCCACTCGTACCCAGGTTTTCGGAGGTCCCCCATGCCCCCCAGCGAGGCGTCCTTCAGCGAGACGGCGGTGATCCGCTCCCGCCGGGTCGTGCTGCCGGACGGCGAACGTCCCGCTGACGTGCTGATCCGCAACGGCACGATCGAGCGGATCGCCGGGCACGGCGCGCTCACGGCCGGCGACGGCGGACTCACCGACCTCGGCGACACCGCCCTGCTTCCCGGTCTGGTCGACACCCACGTGCACGTCAACGAGCCCGGCCGGACCGAGTGGGAGGGGTTCGCCACCGCCACCCGGGCCGCCGCCGCCGGCGGGGTCACCACGATCATCGACATGCCGCTCAACTCCATCCCGCCCACCACCACGGTGGACGGCCTGGAGGCCAAGCGGAAGACCGCCGAGGGCCAGGCCTGGGTCGACCTCGGGTTCTGGGGCGGGGCCGTCCCCGGCAACGTGCCGGACCTCGAACCGCTGCACCGCGCGGGCGTGTTCGGCTTCAAGAGCTTCCTGGCGCCGTCCGGCGTGGACGAGTTCCCGCACGTCGAGCAGGCCGACCTGGAGGCCGCGCTGGCCGAGCAGGCCCGGATCGGCGCGCTGGCCATCATCCACGCCGAGGACCCGGCCGTGCTCGCCGCCGCCCCGCAGCAACCCGGCGTCCACTACCGCGACTTCCTCGCCTCCCGGCCCGCCGACGCGGAGACCGCGGCCGTCGCCCGGCTGCTCGACACCGCCCGCCGGACCGGCGCCCGGGTGCACATCCTGCACGTCTCCTCCGCCGCGGTGCTGCCGCTGCTGCGGCAGGCCCGCGCGGACGGCGTCCGGGTGACCGCCGAGACCTGCCCGCACTACCTCACGCTGGCCGCCGAGGAGGTGCCGGACGGCGACACCGCGTTCAAGTGCTGTCCGCCGATCCGCGACGAGGCCAACCGCGACGCGCTCTGGGCCGCGCTGGCCGCCGGCGAGTTCATCGCGATCGTCTCCGACCACTCGCCGTCCACCCCGGACCTCAAGCTGCTGCCCGAGTTCGGCGGCAGCGGCGACTTCGCGGCGGCCTGGGGCGGCATCGCCTCCCTCCAGCTCGGCCTGCCGGCGATCTGGACCGAGGCCCGCCGCCGCGGCCACACGCTGTCCGACGTGGTCCGCTGGATGGCGAGCGGCCCGGCCGCCCTGGTCGGCCTCACCGGCACCAAGGGCGCCATCGCCGTCGGCCACGACGCCGACCTGGTGGCCTTCGACCCGGACGGCGCGTTCGCGGTGCACGCCGCCGAGCTGCACCACCGCAATCCCGTCACCCCCTACGCGGGCCGCACGCTGGCCGGCGCCGTCCGCACCACCTGGCTGCGCGGCCGGGTGGTCGACACCGCCGCCGAGCCCTTCGGCCGCCGGATCACCCGTCACCAGGAGACCCAGTGAGCACCGTCAACACCCCGAGCGCTCCGTTCACCGAGCTGGTCGACCTGGCCTCCCGGCGGCTCGGCGCGGGCGTCGTCGCCACCAACGAGGACACCTTCGCGGACGCGGAGAACCTGCTGGTCGCCAAGCCCGCGGCGTTCCGCGCGCACACCTTCGGCCACAAGGGCCAGATCATGGACGGCTGGGAGTCCAGGCGCCGCCGCGGCGCCGGCCCCGAGCAGCCGCACCCCACCGACGAGGACCACGACTGGGCGGTCGTCCGGCTCGGCGTCGGCGGAGTGATCCGCGGCCTCGTCGTGGACACCGCCCACTTCACCGGCAACTACCCGGAGAGCGCCTCGGTCGAGGCCGCCGCCGTTCCCGGGCACCCGTCGCCGGCGGAGCTCGCGGCCGCCGAGTGGGTCGAACTGCTGCCGCGCACCCCGCTCCGGGGCGACACCGCGCACGAGTTCGCGATAACCGACGGCACCCGCTACACCCACGTACGCCTCAACATCTTCCCGGACGGCGGGGTCGCCCGGCTGCGGGTGCACGGCGAGGTGCTGCCCGACCCGCGCGAGCTGGACGGCCTCACCTTCGACCTGGCCGCCCAGGAGTTCGGCGGCGTGGCCGAGGCGGCGTCCGACCGCTACTTCTCCTCCCCGCACAACCTGAACGCTCCCGGCCGCGCCACCGTCATGGGCGAGGGCTGGGAGACCCGGCGTCGGCGCGACAAGGCCAACGACTGGGTGCAGATCGCCCTGGCCGGGGGCGGCGAGGTCCTTGCCGCCGAGGTGGATACCACCCACTTCGTCGCCAACGCCCCCGGCTGGGCCGACCTGACCGGCTACGACGCCACCGACGGCGGGGACCCGGCCACCGACCCCGACGGCTGGTTCGAGATCCTGCCCCGCACCCGACTCCAGCCCGACACCCGGCACCGCCTGCGGCTCGACGTCGGCCGCCCGGCGACCCACGTCCGGATCAACGTGTACCCGGACGGCGGCCTCGCCCGGCTGCGCCTCACCGGCCGGCTGACCGAGGCCGGCCGCGCGGCCCTCGCCCTGCGCTGGTTCAACGCCGTTCCCGCCGCCGAGGCCGCCGCCGCGCTCACCGAGGCCGGTCTCACCGGCGCGGAGGCCGCCGACCTGGCCGCCGCCCGCCCGCTGGCGGACCGGGCCGCGGCCACCGCCGCCGTCGCCGCGCTGCGGCCGGGCGACGGCCCGGACGGCGAGCACTCCTCCCGCCGCCGCTCGGCCGTCTGGCGCCTGCTCGGCGTCTGAGACGCCGTCAACCTCCTCTCCACGCATGCCTTTGTCGACCCTGAAGGACCCTCCATGTCCAAGATCCTGACCACGGAGTCGGGCGCGCCCGTCGCCGACAACCAGAACTCGGCCTCGGCCGGCGAGTACGGCCCGCTGCTCATCCAGGACCAGCAGCTCCTGGAGAAGCTGGCCCGGTTCAACCGCGAGCGCATCCCGGAGCGCGTCGTGCACGCCCGGGGCTCCGGCGCCTACGGGTACTTCGAGGTCACCGACGAGGTGTCGCGGTACACCCGGGCGGCCTTCCTCTCCGAGGTCGGCAAGCGCACCGAACTGTTCCTGCGCTTCTCCACCGTGGCGGGCAACCTGGGCGCCAGCGACGCGGTGCGCGACCCGCGCGGCTTCGCGCTGAAGTTCTACACCGAGGAGGGCAACTACGACCTCGTCGGCAACAACACCCCGGTGTTCTTCATCAAGGACCCGATCAAGTTCCCGGACTTCATCCACTCGCAGAAGCGCGACCCGTACACGGGCGTCCAGGAGGCCGACAACGTCTGGGACTTCTGGGCCCACTCGCCGGCCTCCACCCACCAGATCACCTGGCTCTTCGGCGACCGCGGCATCCCGGCCTCGTACCGCCACATGAACGGCTACGGCTCGCACACCTACCAGTGGGTCAACGAGCAGGGCGACGCCTTCTGGGTGAAGTACCACTTCAAGACCAACCAGGGCATCCGCTCGCTGGACGGCGGCCAGTCCGCCGAGGTGCTCGGCGCCGACGCCGACAGCCACCAGCGCGACCTCCACCAGGCCATCGAGCGCGGCGTGTTCCCGAGCTGGACGCTGTACGTCCAGCTGATGCCGGTCGCCGAGGCCGCGGACTACCGCTTCAACCCCTTCGACCTGACCAAGGTGTGGCCGCACGCCGACTACCCGCTGGTCAAGGTCGGCCGCCTGGTGCTGAACAAGAACCCGGAGAACGTCTTCGCCGAGGTCGAGCAGTCGGCGTTCTCGCCGAACAACTTCGTGCCCGGCATCGGCCCGTCCCCGGACAAGATGCTCCAGGGCCGGCTGTTCGCCTACGCGGACGCCCAGCGCTACCGCCTCGGCGTCAACCACACGCTGCTCGCCGTCAACGCCCCCCGGGCGACCGAGGCGAACAACTACGGCCGCGACGGCTTCGCCGCCGTCAACAAGTCCGGCCGCGGCAAGAACTACGAGCCCAACTCGTACGACGGCCCGGCCCAGACCGACAACGCGCTCGCCGCGCCGGTCGCGCTGAACGGCCACACCGGCACCTACACCACGCCGGCGCACACCAAGGACGACGACTTCTTCCAGGCCGGTGAGCTCTACCGGCTGATGTCGGCCGGCGAGAAGACCCGCCTGATCGACAACATCGCGGGCTTCCTGGCGCAGGTGACGCGCGACGACATCGTCGAGAAGAACCTCGCCCACTTCCACGCGGCCGACGAGGAGTACGGCAGCCGCCTGGAGGCCGCCGTGGCCAAGCTCCGCGCCGGCGACGAGGGCTGACCGGGCGTCCCTCCGGTCCGCTGTGAACCACCCTCACCGGCCGCCGGGGCCCGCACCCCGGCGGCCGCACACCGAGCCTCTCCCCCCAGGGCAGTGGGGGAGGGGCCGTTGTGCTGTCCGCACAGAGCACCCGGCACCGGCGCCGGTCAAGTTCTTTACCGTACCTGCACGAATATCCGCGGAGCGGCACCGGCCGACGTCCCCGGGTGGTTAGGCTGGAGAACACCCGCGGGTAACTCCCTGGGGGACATCGGAAGGGGACGACATGTCGACACCAGCCCCGGGTCGCCACGCCATGCTGGACGAGGGCGTGCCCGGTCCGTTCACCTCCCTGCAGCACGCCCTCAGACTGCTGGAGGCCGTCGACCGGCACCCCGGCGGTGCCACCCTGGTCTCCCTCGCGCGGGAGACGTCCCTGGCCCTGCCGACCGTCCGCCGGCTGGCCGAGATCCTGGAGATCGAGGGCTACCTCCAGTGCCAGGACGGCGGTTGGGTGCTCGGCGGCACCTTCGCGCTGCTCGGGCAGTACAACCGGGAGCAGCTGGTCCGGGCCCGGCTGGACCGCAAACTCGCGGAGCTGCGGGACGAGTTGGGCGCGGCGGTGTACTTCACCCGGTACCACGACGGCGAGCTGTCGGTGGAGGCGGTGGCGGCCGCCGAGCACGCGCCGGCGGTGCAGGAGTGGGTGGACTTCCGGGCCACCGCGCACGCCAGCGCGATCGGCAAGTGCCTGCTCAGCCAGCTCGACCACGACGCCCGCCGGGACCACCTGTCCCGCCACCCGGTGGCCCGGCTCACCTCGCGGACGGTCGTCGACGCCGACCAGTTGATGCACCGGCTGGAGCGCCAGCCGGCCACCGTGCCGGTGCTGGACATCCAGGAGTACGCGCTCGGCACCGTCTGCGCCGCCGTGCCGGTGACGGCGGGGAGCACGGTCGGCTGTCTGGCCACCTCGATGCCGCTCGACAACGTGCACCGGCTCAAGGCGGCCGCCGAGCTGCTGGCCGCCCGGGCCGCACCGCTGATGCTCGCGATGGCGGTCTGACCCTCCGGGGCCGCCCCCGCCCACGAGCCCCGCCGGATCCCGGCGGGGCTCGCGTGTTTCCCGGGCCGCCGTCCGGTGCACATCACCTATTAGACTCGATGTCGATAAGGGCTGCCGAAACCCTTGTAGCAGGCGCTACCCGCGAGTAAGTTGCCTGGTGCCGCGCGAGCCGAGCCGCCCCGCCCCCAGGTCAGGAGGGCCTCCATGCCCCGCACCACCACACCCGTTCCCGCCGTCGCCGCCCCGGCCGCCCGGGTCCACGACAGCCTCGTCCTGGAGCCCCGGGACGTCCGCTTCGACTGGTCCGGGCTGCCGCTGCACTGGATCCCCGACGAGCCGATGGCCACCCACGTCATCAACGTCCTGCACCTGCTGCTCCCGGAGGGCGAGCGCTGGTTCGTCAAGGTGTTCAAGGAGGCGCTGCCGCTGATCCGGGACGACCGGCTGCGCGAGGAGGTGCTGGGCTTCATCGGCCAGGAGTCCATCCACGCCGAGGCCCACCAGGAGGTGCTGGACCACCTGCTCGGCCAGGGCCTCGACCCGCGTCCCTACGTCCGCCAGGTCACCTGGCTGTTCCAGCGCGTCCTCGGGGACAAGCCCGGCCTCCCGCCCGTCCGGCGGCGCGAGAACATCGTCGAGCGGGTCGCCTTCGTCGCCGCGATCGAGCACTTCACCGCCTTCCTCGGCGACTGGGCGCTCAACTCGCCCGGCCTGGACCGGGCGAAGGCCGACCCGACGATGCTGGACCTGCTGCGCTGGCACGGCGCCGAGGAGGTCGAGCACCGCAGCGTCGCCTACGACCTGATGGTCCACCTCGACCCCGGCTACGCCCGCCGGATCCGCGGCATGGCCGTCTCCGGGCCCCTGCTGGTCCACCTCTGGGTGCGCGGCGCCCGCTTCCTGTTGGCCGCCGACCCCACCCTGGACGGCCGGATCCGGCCCAGCTGGCGGGAGGCCCGGCGGCTCGCCCGGCGCGGCCTGCTGCCCGACCCGGTCCGCTCGCTCCGCTCCGGCCTGCGCTACCTGCGGCCCGGCTACCACCCCACCCAGGAGGGCTCCTCCAGCCAGGCCCTCGGCTACCTCGCCACCTCCCCGGCCGCCCGCGCCGCCGCCCACTGACGCCAGGAGAGTCGCCCGGATGGACCTGCACAACCCGCCCCCGGACCTCTACGGCCGCCCCCGCGCGGACCGGTTCATGCGAGGCCTGACCGCCTTCGGCGACCGCTACACCCCCGCGCTGGGCGGCCCGCTGCTGCGCCGCAGCCCCCGGCGCCCGTTCGGCCGCCCCACCCCGGCGCTGCAGCTGGTGGTGACCGCCCGTCGGACGATCGCCACCGACGTCGTCGAGCTGCTGCTCGGCGACCCCTCCGGCGGGGCGCTCCCGCCCTGGCAGCCCGGCGCGCACCTGCGCCTCGCGCTGCCCTCGGGCCGCGAGCGGCACTACTCGCTCTGCGGCGACCCGGGCGACCGGCGGGCCTACCGGATCGCGGTCCGCCGGCTGCCCGGGGGAGGCGGCGGGTCGGAGGAGATCCACCGCGAGCTGCACCCCGGCAGCCGGCTGACCGCCCGCCGCCCGCGCAACGGCTTCGCCTTCTGCGCCGAGCCGGCCGTCCTGCTGCTGGCCGGCGGCATCGGGATCACCCCGCTGCTGCCGATGGTCCACGAGGCCCGGCGGCACGGCCTGGACTGGCACCTCGTCCACGTCGGCCGCAGCGCCGACACCCTCCCCTACGCGGAGCTGCTGCGCGGCCTCGACCCGGGCCGGGTCCACCTGCGCACCGACGACGAGCACGGCGGGGTGCCCACCGGCGCCGAGCTGCTGGCCCACGCCCCGCGCGGCGCCGCCGTCTACTGCTGCGGCCCGGCCCCCATGCTGACCGCCGTCCAGCGCGCGCTGGACGGATCGCCGGCCCGGGCCCTGCACTTCGAGCGGTTCGGCGCCGCCCCGGTCACCGGCGGCGAGCCGTTCGCCGTCCAGCTCGGCCCGGACGGCCCGGTGCTCGACGTCCCCGCCGACCGGTCGGCCCTGGACGTGCTCCGGGAGGCCCGCCCGGACCTGCCGTACTCCTGCCACCAGGGCTTCTGCGGCACCTGCGAGGTCCGGCTGGTGGCCGGCGCCGCGGACCACCGCGACCGCCGCCTCACCCCCGAGCAGCGCGCCGCCGGCGCCCTGCTGCCCTGCGTCTCCCGGGCCGCCGGGGGCGAGACCCTCGTCCTGGACCTCTAGCACTGGAGCCCGCCGTGCCGCTTCGCCCCCCGGCCGTGCCCCGCACCCCGGCCTTCCCGTTCACCGACCACGACCTGGACCGCTTCCGCGAGGTCCAGCAACTCGCCTACCACTGCGCCGAACAGGTCGCCGCCTGGATCGAACCGGGGGTGACCGAGCGGCAGGCCACCGCCGAGCTGCGCCGGTGCCTGGTCGCCGCCGGCGTGCAGGACTTCTTCCACGTCCCCTTCGCCTGGTTCGGCGACCGTACCGCCTTCCGGCACTTCCGCACCCCGCTGCAGTTCTTCGCCGGCAACCGCCGGCTGGAGGACGGCATGCCGTACGTCCTGGACTGCGCGCCGATCGTGGACGGCTACACCGCCGACATCGGCTACGGCGGCAAGGTCGGCGAGAACCCGGTCTGGGACCGGCTGGCCGCCGACCTCCGGGTCTACCGCGAGCTGATCCTCACCGAGGTCCGCGCCCGCCGGCCGCTCGACGAGGTGTACGCGGCGGTGGACGCGCAGATCGCCGCGCACGGCTACGACAACCGCCACCGGGTCTACCCGGGCCGGGTGATCGGCCACCAGGTCACCCGGACCACCAGCCGCGGCCCGGCCGGGGTGAACGTCCTCGGCTTCGGGGTGCGTACACTCCAGACGCTCGGCCGCGAGCTGATCGGCGAGCGCCTCCAGGGCCGCTCCCCGCTCTGGGCGGACGGCCGGTCCTCCCGGCACGCGCCGACCCCGGGCCTGTGGGCGGTGGAGCCGCACATCGGGTTCCGCGCGGTGGGCATCAAGTTCGAGGAGCTGCTGGTGGTCACCGAGGACGACGCGTACTGGCTCGACGACGACCTGCCGCACGTGCGGCGCTGGACCGCTGCCCACGCCGAGGCGACCGCCCAGGAGGCGACCCGATGACCACCACCCGCCGCCGCACCGTCCACTCCGGCGGGCTGCCGCTCGCCGTCTTCGAGGACGGCGACCCCGACGCGCCCACCGTCCTGCTGGTGCACGGCTACCCGGACACCCACGTGGTCTGGGACGACATCGCCGCCGACCTCGCCCGCGACCACCACGTGGTCCGCTACGACGTGCGCGGCGCCGGCGAGTCCGGAGTGCCCGCCTCGCGCGAGGGCTACCGGCTGGAGCACCTGGCCGCCGACCTCTTCGCGGTCGCCGACGCGGTCAGCCCGGACCGCCCGGTGCACGTGGTCGCCCACGACTGGGGCTCGCTGCAGTCCTGGGAGGCCGTCACCTCGCCCGGCGCCGAGCGGCGGCTCGCCTCCTACACCACGATGTCCGGCCCCTGCCTGGACCACATCGGCCACTGGATGCGCGAGCGCTACCGCCGCCCCACCCCGCGCCACCTGCGGCAACTGCTCGCGCAGGGCGTGCACTCCTGGTACATCACGGCCTTCCACCTGCCCTACCTCGCCCCCGGCATCTGGCGGCTCGGCCTGGCCCGCGCCTGGCCCCGGGTGCTGCGCGACCTGGAGGCCGTCACCCCGCGGCCCGGCCACCCGCAGCCCACCCTGCGGCGGGACGCGGTGCGCGGCATCGAGCTCTACCGGGCCAACATGCGCCCCACCCTGCGCAATCCGCGTGAGCGGCCCACCGAGGTGCCGGTCCAGCTGATCACCCTCACCCGGGACCACTACGTCGGCGAGTACCTCTCCGAGGGGCTGGAGCGCTGGGTGCCCAGGCTGACCCGCCGCTCCCTGCACGCCACCCACTGGTCCGCCCTCCTGGAGAAGGGAACCGCCGTGGCCGGGATGGTCCGCGAGTTCACCGCCGGTGTCGACGCCGGACAGGCCCCCGACCCGGCCGGCGACGGCCCGCTGGTCGTCATCACCGGCGGCGGCAGCGGCATCGGCCGGGCCACCGCGCTCGCCTTCGCCGAGGAGGGCGCCCGGGTGGTGGTCTGCGACCTCGACCACGGCGCCGCCCGGCGCACCGCCGAACTCGCCTCCCTGCTCGGCCCCCAGGCGCACGCCTACCAGGTCGACGTCAGCGACGGCGCCGCCGTCGACGCCTTCGCGGAGGCGGTCGCCGCCGCGCACGGCGTCCCCGACGTGGTGGTCAACAACGCGGGCATCGGCCACTCCGGGACGTTCCTGGAGACCACCGAGAAGGAGTGGCAGCGCGTCCTGGACGTCAACCTCTGGGGCGTGATCCACGGCTGCCGCGCCTTCGGCTCGCTGATGGCCGACCGCGGCCGGGGCGGGCACATCGTCAACCTCGCCTCCGCCGCCGCCTACCTGCCGTCCAAGGCGCTCACCGCCTACGCCACCAGCAAGGCGGCCGTGTTCATGCTCTCCGACTGCCTGCGCGCCGAACTGGCCGGGCACGGCATCGGCGTCTCGACCATCTGCCCCGGCATCGTCAACACCAACATCACCCGCACCTCCACCTTCTCCGCCACCAGCGCCGACCAGCAGGCGGCCAAGCAGGCCCGCGCCGCGAAGCTCTACGCCCGCCGGGGCTTCCCGCCGGAGAAGGTCGCCACCGCGATCCTGCACGCCGTCCGCACCGGCAAGCCGGTCGTCCCGGTCACCCCCGAAGCCAAGGCCGCCCGCTTCCTCAGCCGCCTCTCCCCGGGCCTGCTGCGCCTGGCGGCCCGCCTCAACGTGACCTGAGCGAACGGTCGGCGGGCCTGTGATACCGGGTAGGCTGAAAATCGATATCACAGGCCCAGCTCGCTTGGGAGGCCGGCCATGGCTCGCACCGTGATAGACGTCAACGACACGCTCCTCGCCGAGGCCGCGGAGATCTTCGGGACGACCACCAAGGTCGCCACGGTCAACGCGGCCCTGGAGGACGCGATCAAGCGCCGCGAGCGCGAGTCCTTCTTCACCTGGCTCTCCGAGGGCGGACTGCCCGACCTCACCGGCCAGGCGCACCCGGGTGAGTGAGCGCTTCCTGATCGACGAGTCGGCCTTCGCCCGGTACCCGAAACCTGCCGTACGCGCCGCGATCGAGCCGCTGCACAACGCCGGACTCCTCGCCGTCTGCGGGGCCGTCGAGCTGGAGGTCATGCACCGCGCCCGCTCGAAGGCCGATGCCGAGCGCATTCGCGAAGGCATGCGCGGCTTCGACTGGCTTCCGACGCCGGACGAGGTCTGGGACCGGGCGATCGAGGTGCAGGCACGACTGACGGCCGCCGGCAACTGGCGGGCCCTGCCGGTCGCGGACCTCGTCCTCGCCGCCACGGCCGAGCGTCACGGCGCGACCGTCCTGCACTACCACGGTGACTACGACATGATCGCCGCCGTGACCGGTCAGTCCACCCGCTGGGTCGTTCCGCCGGGTACGGCCGACTGACCCGCCCCCGGCGGCGCCGGGAGCCTGCCGCGTGCGCTCGTACGTCGTCGCGGGTGGCCGCATCGACGGGCCGGCGGCGAAGACATGATGCCGCCGCCCGACGGCACGGCGCGGTGAGTCCCGGGTGACCGGGGCAGCATCCAGGGTGTCGGAGGAAGCACGAGCGAAGGACGGGACATGGCGCAGCCGCTCACGGGCAAGGTCGCCCTGGTCGCCGGGGCGACCCGGGGGGCCGGGCGGGGGATCGCGGTGCAGCTGGGGGCCGCCGGGGCGACGGTCTACGCGACCGGGCGCAGTGCCGGCGGGCACCGCTCGGAGTACGGGCGGGCGGAGACCCTGGAGGAGACGGCGGCACTGGTCACCGCGGCCGGCGGCCGGGGGATCGCGGTCCGGGCGGACCACCTCGTCCCCGCCGAGGTCGAGGCCGTGGCGCGGCGGATCGAGGCCGAGCAGGGCGGGCTCGACCTCCTGGTGAACGACATCTGGGGCGGCGAGAACCTCTTCGAGTGGGAGAGCCCGGTCTGGGAGCACGATCTGGACAACGGGCTGCGCCTGCTGCGCCTGGCCGTCGAGACGCACGTGATCACCAACCACCACCTGCTGCCGCTGCTGCTGCGCCGCCCGGGCGGTCTGGTGGTGGAGATGACCGACGGCACCGCCGACTACAACGCCACCCGCTACCGGAACTCGCTCTGCTACGACCTCGCCAAGTCCTCGGTGCTGCGGATGGCCTTCGCGCTGGGCCACGAGCTGGCCCCGTGCGGGGCGACGGCGGTCGCGCTGACCCCCGGCTGGCTGCGCTCCGAGATGATGCTGGAGCACTTCGGCGTCACCGAGGAGAACTGGCGCGACGCGACCGCGAAGCAGCCCGGCTTCGGCGTCTCGGAGTCGCCCGGCTACGTCGGCCGCGCCGTGGTGGCGCTGGCCTGCGACCCCGGGGTGGCGCGCTTCAACGGCGCCTCGCTCTCCAGCGGCGCCCTGGCGAAGGAGTACGGCTTCACCGACCTGGACGGCAGCCGCCCGGACGCCTGGCGCTACCTGGTCGACCAGGAGACGGCGGCCGGCCCGCTGGACCCGGCCGGCTACCGCTGAGCGAGGCCGCGGGGCGCGGCCGGGCGCGCCGTGGCCGCTCCGGGCCGGGCATTTGGTACCCAGGAGTTCCATCACCCAGCGGAAGCGAGGGAACCCCCATGGCCACTGGCACCGTGCAGTCCTACCACGCCGAGCACGGCTACGGCCTGATCACCCCCGACGAGGACGGCCCCGCCCTCTACGTCTACTTCGACTCGATCCTGGCCGAGGGCGACCGGGTCCTCACCGAGGGGCGGCGGGTGGAGTACGAGCCGATGGAGCAGGAGGGGCGCTGGGTGGCCGAGCGGGTGCGCCCGCTCTGACCCGCGGTCGGCCCGCCCCGGCCGGCCGAGGCCCTACGATCAAGGCCCATGGAGATGACGACCGCCCTCTGGTCCTTCGCCCTCGTGGTGGGACTGCTCACGCTCACGCCCGGGATCGACACCGCGCTGGTGCTGCGCACCTCCGCCCTGGGGGAGCGCCGGCAGGCCTGGGGCGTGGTGCTCGGCATCCAGACCGGGACGCTGATCTGGGGCACCCTCACCTCGGCCGGGGTGACCGCCCTGCTGACCGCCTCCCACCTGGCGTACGAGGTCCTGCGCTGGACCGGGGCCGCGTACCTGGTCTGGATGGGGATCGGCCTGCTGCGCAACCGGGGCGGCGGGGCCGAACCGGAGCGGCTGCCGACCGGCGGCGGGGTCCGGTCCGGGTGGCGGCGCGGCACGCTCACCAATCTGCTCAATCCCAAGGTCGGTGTCTTCTACGTCGCCGTGCTGCCGCAGTTCATCCCCGCGGGGGCCCCGCACTTCGCCGCCGGGGTGGCCCTGACCTGCGTCCACGTCGTGGAGGGGCTGCTCTGGTCGGCCGTGCTGGTGGGCTTCGCCAGGGCGGTGCGCGGCTGGCTGAGCCGGCCCGCCGCGCGCCGGCTGCTGGACCGGGTGACGGGGGCGGTGGTGGTGGGCTTCGGGGTGCGGCTGGCGCTCTCGGAGTAGCCCGCGCCCGGTGCGCCGCCCGACATCACCCGGGTGGTGGCGCCGGATGGCCGGGCGGGCGGGGGCGGGGCTGCATGGGAGGCGACGGAGCCCATCCGACGGGAGCAGCGCATGGCCATCATCGTGATGTTCGAATTCCCCGGTACCACCCGGGACCAGTACGAGGAGGCGGTGGACCGGCTGACCGGCGGCACCGGGCTGAACGCGCCCTCCGACTGGCCGGTGCGCGGGCTGGTCCTGCACGTGTCCGGTCCGACGCCGGGCGGCGGCTGGCACATGACCGACGTGTGGGAGTCCCGGGAGGCCTTCGAGCACTTCTCGGCGGTGCTGCTGCCGGTCCTCCAGGAGGTCGGCATCCCGGCCGCACCGCCGCTGATCCGTGAGGTCCACGACGTCGTGCGGTGACGGCGGGGCCGGGCCGTGCCGCGGTCAGGCCGCGTGGGACCGCGCGTCCCCGGTGGCCGGACCGGCCGCCCGCGCCAGGTCGTGGTGGATCGGCCCCTCGCCGCGGCTCAACGGCAGGCAGGTGCCGCCGCGCCGGTGGGCGACGATCTCGGCGGCGACCGAGACGGCGGTCTCCTCGGGGGTCCGGGCACCGAGGTCCAGGCCGATCGGCGAGCGCAGCCGGCCGATCTCGGCGTCGGTCAGGCCGACCTCGCGCAGCCGGGTGTCGCGGTCCCGGTGGGTGCGGCGCGAGCCCATCGCGCCGATGTAGCCGACCGGCAGCCGCAGCGCGCGCTCCAGCAGCGGGATGTCGAACTTGGCGTCGTGGGTGAGGACGCAGAGCACCGTCCGCCCGTCGATCCGGTCCAGCTGGGAGTCCAGGTAGCGGTGCGGCCAGTCGACCACCACCTGGTCGGCGTCGGGGAAGCGCCGCTCGGTGGCGAAGACCGGCCGGGCGTCGCAGACGGTGACGTGGTAGCCGAGGAACTTGCCGATCCGCACCACGGCGGCGGCGAAGTCGATCGCCCCGAAGACGATCATCCGCGGCGCGGGGACGTAGGACTCGACGAAGAAGGTGACGGTGCCCTGCTCCCGGTCGTCGCAGGGGCGGCCGTCGAGGCCGAGGACCAGCCGGCCGGTGCGCCCGGCGTCCAGCATGGCGCGGGCCTCGGCGACCACGGCGCGCTCCAGCGGGGCGACGGTGGTGGGCGCGGGGGAGAGGGCCCCGTGGTGGGTGTCGGCGGTGACGGCGACGGTGGCGCCGACCAGCGCGCCGGGGCCGTCGATCACCCGGGCCAGGGCGACCGGGGTGCCGGAGGCGAGGTAGGTGATGCCGGCGTCGAGCGCGGGGTCGGCGCCGGGGACGACCGGCTGGACGAAGACGTCCAGCACGCCGCCGCAGGTCAGGCCGACCGCGAAGGCGTCCTCGTCGCTGTAGCCGAAGCGTTCCAGCACCGGCCGGCCGGACTCGATGGCGGCCTGGCAGAGCTCGTAGACGGCCCCCTCGACGCAGCCGCCGGAGACGCTGCCGATCGCCTCGCCGGCCGCGTCGACGGCGAGCGCGGCACCCGGGTCGCGCGGCGCGCTGCCGGAGACCCCGACCACCGTGGCCACGGCGAAGGAACGCCCGGACGCGTGCCAGGCCTGCAGCTGCTCGGCGATGTCGTGCATGTCGGGGAGCTCCTCAACACCTCGGAAGACGGAACGGGAGGTGCCGCCGTACGGGAAACGATTCCCGTGCGGCGGCGGTGCCGCTAGTGGACGCCCAGCCAGGACTTGATCGGAGTGAGCGCGAAGTAGACCACGAACACGCCGGTGAGGATCCACATCAGCGGGCCGGGCTCGCGCCACTTGCCGGTGCCGGCCTTGATGACGGTGTACGAGATGACGCCCGCGGCGACACCGGCGGTGATGCTGTAGGTGAACGGCATCAGGGTGCAGGTGAGGAAGGCCGGGATGGCGACCTCGCGGTCCGCCCAGTCGATGTGCCGGGCCTGGCTCATCATCATCGAGCCGATGACGACCAGGGCCGCGGAGGCGACCTCGGTGGGGACGATCGCGGCGAGCGGCGAGAAGAACAGCATGAGGGTGAACACGCCGCCGGTGACGGTCGAGGCGAGGCCGGTCCGGGCGCCGTCGCCGACGCCGGTGGCCGACTCGACGAACACGGTCTGGCCGGAGGCGCCCGCGACACCGCCGATGGCACCGCCGGCGCCGTCGATGAACAGCGCCTTGGACAGGCCGGGCATCCGGCCCTGCTTGTCGGCCAGGCCCGCCTCGGTGCCGACGCCGATGATGGTGGCCATCGCGTCGAAGAAGCCGGCCAGGACCAGGGTGAAGACGGCGACCGAGGCGCTGATCGCGCCGAGGCCGTGGCTGCCGAAGGCCCCGAAGACGTCGATGTGGCCGAAGAGGCCGAAGTCGGGTGCGGAGACCGGGCCGCCGCTCGGCCACACCGGGGCGGAGCTGATCCAGGTCTTCGCCGGGAGGTCGGCGACCGCGTTGATGACGAAGGCCACCACGGTGCCGCCGGCGATGCCGATCAGGATCGCGCCGCGGACGTTGCGGGCCAGCAGGACGAAGATCGTCAGCACCGTGAGGCAGAAGACCAGCACGGGCCAGCCGGCGAGTTCGCCGAAGGGACCGAGCGCGAGCGGGGTGGGACCGCCGGTGTGCACGAAGCCGGCCTTGACCAGGCCGATCAGCGAGACGAAGAGGCCGATGCCGATGGTGATGGCGTGCTTGAGCGGCAGCGGGATGCCGTTCATGATCTTCTCGCGCAGTCCGGAGACCACCAGCAGGACGATCAGCAGGCCGTAGACGACGCAGAGGCCCATCGCCTGGGGCCAGGTGGTGTGCGGTACCACCAGGGCGGATATCACGCCGGAGACGGAGAGGCCGGCGGCGACCGCGAGGGGGACGTTGCCGACCACGCCCATCAGGATCGTGGTGACGGCGGCGGAGAGCGCGGTGGCGGTCGTGAGCTGGGCGTGGTCCAGCTTGAGGCCGTTGACGTCGGCGCCGCTCAGGATGATCGGGTTGAGCAGGACGATGTAGGCCATCGCCATGAAGGTGGTGAGGCCACCGCGGATCTCGTTGCCGAAGGTCGATCCCCGGGCCGTGATCTTGAAGTACGCGTCCATGGCGTTCTTCGGCGGTGCGACCGGGACCGACGTGGGGGTGTCGTCCTCGGTGGGTCTGTCTTCAGTGGTGCCGGGCTCCGTGGGGATCCTGGTCATGTCCACTCCCAAGTGTCAAAGGGGGTTGGGGTGGGCGAGCCGACCTGACAGCCAGTCAACGAAGTTGGCACAGGGGGACGATTCGACTCACTGGGCGCACTCTGTGGCAGTGCTGCGGTGCAGTGCGTTCCACCGGCCGTCGGCCGGAGGTGGGTGGTGCGCACCGCTGCAGAACCCCGGCGTGGGAGAGGCAGCGGGAGGATGCGTTCGCTTTGCTTCGGCTGGTGCATGTGTGGTGCCTGTACTTCGGGGTGGAACTGCCCCGGGGCGGCGGGGAAGACGGTCGCCGCCCCGGGGAGGTGTGGGGGAGACCCGGTGGCTACTTCGGTCCGGGGGCCTCGGTGGTCAGGTGCTCGGGCCGGACGGGGATCCGGTTGAGCGCCAGACCGGTGGCGTTGCGGATGGCGGCCACGATCGACGGCGTCGCGGAGACGGTCGGCGCCTCGCCCACCCCGCGCAGCCCGTACGGGGCGTTCGGGTCGGGGAGTTCGAGGATCTCCACCGGGATCGGCGGGGTGTCCAGGATGGTGGGGATCAGGTAGTCGGTGAAGGACGCGTTGCGGACCTTCCCGTCCTTGACGATGATCTCCTCCATCACGGCCAGGCCGAGCGCCTGGGTGCAGCCGCCCTGGATCTGGCCCACCACCGAGAGCGGGTTGAGCGCCTTGCCGACGTCCTGGACGGCGGTCAGCTCGACCACCTTGACCAGGCCCAGCTCGACGTCCACGTCGACCACCGCGCGGTTGGCGCAGAAGGTGTACTGGACGTGGCCGAAGCCCTGCCCGGTCTCCTTGTCGAACGGCACGGTCGGGCGGTGGTGGTGCTCGCGGGTGAGGTCGATCGCCTCGTCGCCGAGCAGGTCGACCATGGAGACCAGGGCGCCCGTCGACGGCGAGACCACCTTGCCGCCGGTCAGCGTCAGGTCGCGCTGGGTCCAGCCGTAGCGCCGGCGGCCCTTCTCGATCAGCGCCTGCTTGACGGCCTCGGCGGCGAGCTTCACCGCACCGCCCGTCATGTAGGTCTGCCGGGAGGCCGAGGTCGAACCGGCCGAGCCGACCTCGGTGTTGGCCGGGTGGATGGTGACCTGCTCGACGCCCAGCTCGGTGCGCGCGATCTGGGCGTGCACGGTGACGCCGCCCTGGCCGACCTCGGCCATCGCGGTGTGCACCATGGCGACCGGCTCGCCGCCGATCACCTCCAGGCGCACCCGGGCGGTGGAGTAGTCGTCGAAGCCCTCGGAGAAGCCGACGTTCTTGATGCCGACCGAGTAGCCGACGCCGCGCACGATGCCCTCGCCGTGCGAGGTGTTGGACAGTGCGCCGGGCAGCTGGCGGACGTCCAGGTGCTCGGTGTCCAGCGGCGGCGGGAGCGGCATGTCCTTGACCCGGCGCAGGAGTTCGGCCACCGGGGCGGGCGAGTCGATCTGCTGGCCGGTGGGCATGAAGTCGCCCTCCGACATCGCGTTCAGCTGGCGCAGCTCGACCGGGTCCATGCCCAGCTCGGCGGCGAGCCGGTCCATCTGGGTCTCGTAGCCGAACGCGGCCTGGACCGCGCCGAAGCCGCGCATCGCCCCGCAGGACGGGTTGTTGCTGTACAGCGCGATGGCGTGCATCTTGACGTTCGGGATCACGTACGGCCCGTGGCCGAGCGAGGCCGCGTTGCCGACCACGGCCGGCGAGGCGGAGGCGTACGCGCCGCCGTCCAGCACGATCCGGCAGTCGGCGAAGACCAGCTTGCCGTCCCGGGTGGCGCCGTGCTCGTAGGTCATCCTCGCCGGGTGGCGGTGCACGTGGCCGTAGAAGGACTCGTCCCGGGCGTAGACGATCTTGACCGGCTTGCCGGTGTGCTGGGCGAGCAGGCAGGCGTGGATCTGCATCGAGATGTCCTCGCGGCCGCCGAAGGCGCCGCCGACACCGGCCAGCGTGAGGCGGACCTTCTCCTCCGGCAGGGCCAGCACGGGGGCCATCTGCTGGCGGTCCACGTGCAGCCACTGGGTGGCGATGTAGAGGTCGATGCCGCCGTCCTCGGCCGGCACGGCCAGGCCGGACTCCGGGCCGAGGAAGGCCTGGTCCTGCATGCCGACCTCGTAGCTGCCCTTGACGATGACGTCCGCCAGGGCCCGCACCTCGTCGGTCACGCCGAGGCCGGAGACCAGCTTCTGCTCGTGGCAGATGTTGCCGTAGCCGTGCGACTTGAACTCGTGCGGCTCGTGCACGTAGCCGTGGGTCTCCGGGTCGAGGCACTGCTCCTCGGTGGTGATCGGGGTGAGCACCTCGTACTCGACCTTGATCTTCTTCACCGCGCGGCGGGCCGTCTCCGGGTGGTCGGCCGCGACCAGCGCGATGGCCTCACCGTGGTAGCGGACCTTGTCGATCGCCAGGGCCGGCTGGTCCTGGATCTCCAGGCCGTAGTACTTGGTGCCGGGGATGTCCTCGTGGGTGAGGACGGCGTACACGCCGGGGACCTTCAGCGCGTCGGCGATGTCCACCGAGAGGATGTTCGCCCGGGGGTGCGGCGAGCGCAGCGCCATACCCCAGAGCATGTCCTCGTGCCACAGGTCGGACGAGTAGGCGAACTCGCCCTTGACCTTCAGGTTGCCGTCCGGGCGCAGCGGCGAACCGCCGATGCCGTCCTTGCTGGCCTGGTTGATGTTCTGCAGGTTCTTCTGACCCTGGATGGTGCGGGTACTCATTCCGACGTCGCCCTCTCGCACGTACGGGCGGAAGCCAGCCGCACCGCGTCCATGATCTTCTCGTAGCCGGTGCAGCGGCAGAGGTTGCCCGACAGCGCCTCGCGGATGTCGTTGTCACTCGGCTGGGCGTCCTTCGCCAGCAGCGCGTCGGTCTGCACCAGCAGGCCGGGCGTGCAGAAGCCGCACTGGACGGCGCCGGCGTCGACGAAGGCCTGCTGGACCAGGCCCAGCTCGCCCTGCTCGTCGCTCAGGCCCTCGACGGTGCGGACCTCGCGGTCCTGCACCTGGCCGGCCGCGACCAGACACGAACAGACCGGGACGCCGTCCAGGTAGACCGTGCAGGAGCCGCACTCGCCCTGCTCGCAGGCGTTCTTCGAGCCCGGGAGGCCGACCCGCTCGCGCAGCACGTAGAGCAGGCTCTCGCCCTCCCAGACGTCGTCGGCCTCGACCGGCTTGCCGTTGGCGGTGAAAGTGACCCTCATGCCGCGCTCCTGATCTGCTTGCTGTAGTCGTTCCACGTCCAGGTGAGCGTGCGGCGCGCCATCACGGCCAGCGAGTGCCGCCGGTAGTCGGCGGTGCCGCGGACGTCGTCGATGGGCGAGGCGGCGGCCTTCACCAGCTCGCCGAACCGCTGGATCACCTCGGCGCCCAGCAGCTCGCCGGACTCCCACAGGCCGCGCTCGGCGAGCACGCCCCGCAGGTACTCCTCGGCCTCGACGGCGCGGCGCGGCGTGGGGGCGGCCGAGCCGATCCCGGTGCCGACGGTGCCGTTCTTCGGGTGCAGCGCGAAGCCGAAGGCGCAGACCGCGATCACCATGGCGTTGCGGGTGCCGATCTTGGAGAACTGCTGCGGGCCGTCCGCGACGGGGATGTGCACGGCCCTGATCAGCTCGTCGGCCGCCAGGCTGTTGCGCTTGACGCCGACGTAGAACTCGTCGATCGGGATCATCCGGGTGCCGCGCACGGAGTCCGCCTCGACGAACACGTCGCGGCCGGCGGCCAGCAGCGCGGGGTGCGCGTCGCCGGCCGGGGAGGCACCGCCGAGGTTGCCGCCGACGCCGCCGCGGTTGCGGATCTGCGGCGAGCCGACGGTGTGGGCCGCCAGCGCGAGGCCGGGCAGCGGACCGGACAGCTCGTCGATGATCCGGGAGTAGGGGACGGAGGCGCCGAGCCGGACGACGTCGCCGTCGTTCGACCATTCGGTGAGCTCGGTGATGCGGTTCAGGTCGAGAATCGCGGATGGCCGGTGCACGTCGAAGTTCATCTCGACCATGACGTCCGTACCGCCCGAGATGGGCAGCGCGGTCGGGTACTCAGCCTTCGCCGCGAGTGCCTCGTCCCAGGTAGCGGGCCGAAGGAACTCCATGCGGGTGTCTCCTCAAGTCGTTGCCGGCCGGACGGGTGGGCACAGTGCCCGGGAACTCGGTGTTCGGACCGCGCTCTCCGCTTCGTCGCCTCCGCGTCGGGTCCTGGTCACCGGGGTGTGTCCGGCGGCGTGTGGCCAGTGAACCTCTGTGACGGGGCCCACTGGCAGTCACCGATGGCATGAAGCCCCGGCTGTGGTCCCGCCCGGCATCCTGTACGTTCCTCTAAGGACGAGAATCTCGCAGCCCAGCTGTTCTCCGGGTGCTGCCTACGACCGTAATCCGGCCGTGATTCCCAAGCTATGACCCCGTGATCCGGGCGTCCGTTGGGACGTAACACCGAGCACGGATGTTCGGGCACACTGTGACCCCCGGACCGCGCGCTCGGGCCCCCTCACCCCCACCCCAAGCCCGTAAGGAGTCCCGGATGCGTGTCCGCGACCTGCTCGCCCCCGGAGCCCCGAGACTGCGCCTGCTCGCGGCTGAGGAAGAGCTCGACCGGCAGGTCAGCGGCGTGATGACCACGGACCTGCACGACCCGGGCCGCTACCTGCACGGCGGCGAGCTGGTGCTCACCGGCATGCTCTGGCGCACCGGGCCGGCCGACTCCGAACGCTTCGTGCGGACCATCGTGGCCGGCGGCGCGGTCGCCCTCGCGGCCGGCGAGGCCGAGGTCGGCCCCGTCCCCGAGGACCTCGTCGACGCGTGTCGCCGGCACCGGATGCCCCTGTTGGCGGTACCCGACGACATCGCTTTCGGCACCGTCACCGAGTTCATCGGCCGGCAGGTCTCCGCCGACCGCGCCGCCGACCTGGCCGCCCTGGTCGACCGCCACCGGCTGCTGGTCTCCGCGGCCGGCGGCGGCGGACTGGACGCCGTCCTCGACCTCCTCGGCGGCGACCTCGACCTCGACTGCTGGGTGCTCACGCCCACCGGCGCGGTGATCGCCGGCCCGGCCGACCGGCTCTCCGCCGAGGACCGCGACCAGCTGGTCCGCGCCCACCTCGGCGCCCAGCGCCAGCGCCGCCGCCCCCCGCACCGGGCCCGGCTGGCCAACGGCTCCTACTCGCTGCTGCCCGCCCCGGCCCTCGACGACGTCCAGGCGCCGCTCGCCGACTGGGTGCTCGCGGTGGCCGGCGACGTCACCGAATGGACCACCAAGCGCCAGCAGCTCGCCGAGAACCTGGCCCGGCTGGTCGCCGCCGAGCGGCACCGCCGCGACGAGGGCCGCCGGCTGCGCCGCCGCCTCGCCGACGAGGTGCTGACGCTGCTCCAGCGCGACGCCGACCCGGGCGAGATCAGCCGCACCCTGTACGCCTCCTCGGCGATGGCCGCCCGGTACGAGAACCCCGAGCCCAAGCCGCAGTCACCGGACGGCTCCTGGCTGGTGCTCAGCGCCGAGGGCACCGGCCTGCCCGAGGGTGCGGTGCGGCTGATCCTGGAGGAAGCTCTCAACGGCACCACCGACCGCGCCCTGGTCGCCGGGGCGGGCACCGGCGCGGTGGTGGTGCTGCCCGCGCTGGACAGCGCGGTACCCGCCGACACCCTGCGGGAGCTGCTCGCCCCGCTGGAGGCGGGCCTCGGCTCGGAGGGCCGGATCACCCTCGGCGTGTCGGCCCCCGCCTCCGAGGCGGGCGGCCTGCGCGGCGCCCTGGAGGAGGCCCGGCACGCCCGCCGGATCGCCGCCGCCCGGGTCGGCCGGGTCTGCGTGGCCGGCCCGGAGGAGCTGGCCTCGCACGTGCTGCTGCTGGCCGCGGTGCCCGACGAGGTCCGCCGGGCGTTCCGCAGCCGGCTGCTGGACAAGGTGATCGCCTACGACATCGAGCACCAGGCGGACCTGGTCCGCACCCTGGAGGCGTTCCTGCGCTCGGACGGCTCGTGGACCCGCTGCGCCGCCCAGCTGCACGTGCACGTCAACACGCTGCGCTACCGGATCGGCCGGATCGAGGAGCTGACCGGCCGTGACCTCTCCCGGCTGGAGGACCGGGTGGACTTCTACCTGGCCCTCGAACTGGCCTGAGCCCGCGCGGAAAGGGGTCCGCCCCGCACACCGACGGTGTGCGGGGCGGACCCTTCCGCGTGACTACGGCTGCACGGGGATGATCGAGGTGAGCCACTGGAAGACGCCCGGCACCATGTTCTTCCAGACGTCGCTGGAGTGCGGCCCGGTGGTCTCCTGGACCTGGACGGTGGTCGGCGCCTTCGCGACGGCCGCGATCGCCTGGCCGTCCTCGTAGCCGTCGCCCTTGTTGCCGCTGATGTACAGGGCGACCTTCGGCGGCTGGGCGGCGGTCTTCACGATGGTGACCGGGTTGTTCGCCTCGCGCAGCTGGGCGTCCTTGCCGACCAGCGAGGACTTCTCGACCGCCGGGTCGTTGTAGCCCGAGAGGCTGATGCCGGCCCGGTAGCGGTTGGGGTGGGCCAGCGACAGCTTGGCGGCGCAGTGGGCACCGGCCGAGTAGCCGGCCACCGCCCAGCGGTCGGCCGACGGCTCGGCGCGGAAGTTGTCCAGCACCATCTGGGGGACGTCGCGGGTCAGCCAGGTGTCCGCGTTGACCTTGCCGGGCACGTCGGTGCAGCCGGCGTCGGTGCTGTTGCCCAGCAGCAGGGTGCGCGGCGAGACCAGGATGAACGGCGCCACCTTGCCCTCCTGCATCAGCGGCTTGAGCTGCTCGGAGACCTTGAGCGTGCCGTACCAGGTGGAGGAGGAGCCGGGGAAGCCCGGGATCAGCTCGACGACCGGGAACTTCTTGTCCTTGAACGCCGGGTCGTGGTACTGCGGCGGCAGCCAGACCAGCACCTCGCCGTCCACGCCGGACAGCTGGCCCTTGAGGTCGGTCTTCTGGACGTCGTTCGGCACCTTGGGGTCGTCCACGCTGCGGAACTGCTGGTGGACCTTGGGCGGCTGCTTGGCGGCGTCGCCGCCGGCCTGGGCCCCGCCGGCGCCCGCCTCGGCCGGGGGGACGGAGGGCACGGCCCGGACGTGGTTGCCGGTGCCCAGCAGGTCGTCCCAGTTGCCGTAGATCAGGTTGGCGTTGTTGACCATGACGAAGACCGTCGTCACGGCGGTGATCTGGCAGAAGACGATCATGGCAAGCCTGGACAGGACCTGCACCGGCCGCGGCCCGCGCACCTTTCCCCAGAGCAGCAGCGCCGCCGCGATGGAGATCGGCACGAGGACGATCGTGCAGATGAGGAATGGCGTGCCTGTCAGTTGCATCAAATTCTCGTATCCGGGTTCAAAGCCGTCCGGGGCCCCACTCGCCCGGAACGCGCTCCAATGGCATCAGACGGTCGGGAACGCGGAATCGGTTGCCGTCCAAATCTGTAAGGAACCTGAGAGGAACATCACGTTTCGGCGCTGTTTCACTCTTGGGGCCCGCACCAGTCTGCCATCCTGACGGCCCGCGCCCGGACGCTGCACCCAGCGGACTCCCAGGAACGCCACCGGGGGCACGATACCGCCCGGGCGGATCCGGGCGGCGGGCGAGGCGGTGCGATGCCGCGCGCGGCGGGCAGCGAGACTATGGGGATGAGCACAACCCGCTTTCGCCCCTTCCGCCGGTTCCGGCCCGCCTGCGCCGTCCTCGCCGTGCTGGCCGCCGTGGCCGGCTGCAGCAGTACCGGAGGCCTCCGCGCCGAGCACGCCCGCAGCCAGGCCGCGGCCGCCGGTGGCAGTGCCGTCACCACCCCGCGCTGGAAGATCGCCATGGTGACCCACGCCGGCGCCGGCGACGCCTTCTGGGACACCGTGCGCAAGGGCGCCGAGCAGGCCGCCGCCAAGGACAACATCACCTTCCTGTACTCTAACGACGCCCAGACCCAGAACCAGGTCCAGCTGGTCCAGGCCGCCATCGACCAGAAGGTCGACGGCCTGCTGGTCACCCTCGCCAAGGGGGACGCGCTCGGCGACGTGCTCGGCAAGGCCAAGGCGGCCGGCATCCCGGTGATCACCGTGAACTCCGGCCAGGAGTACTCCGCCCGGTTCGGCGCGCTGACCCACATCGGCCAGGACGAGTCCACCGCCGGCCAGGCGGCCGGCACCGAACTCGCCGGCCGGGGCCGCAAGAACGTCCTCTGCGTGATCCACGAGCAGGGCAACGTCGGCCAGGAGCAGCGCTGCTCCGGCGCGCAGTCCAAGGCCGGCGGGGCCTTCCAGGTGCTCTACGTGGACGGCGTCAACATGCCCGACGCCCGGGCCGCCGTCTCCGCCAAGCTGCAGGCCGACCCGGCCATCGACACCGTGCTGACCCTCTCCGGGCCGATGGCCGCCACCGGACTGCAGGCGATCCAGGACGCCCGCCGCCCCGTCGAGCTCGACACCTTCGACCTGGGCACCCAGGTGGTGGCCGGCCTCAAGTCCGGCTCGGTCGGCTTCGCCGTCGACCAGCAGCCCTACCTCCAGGGCTACGAGGGCGTCGACCTGCTCTGGCTCTACCGCTCCAACCTGGACATGCTCGGCGGCGGCAAGCCCGTGCTGACCGGGCCGCAGATCCTCACCCGCGACGACGCCGACGCCCTCGCCGAGTACGTCGCGAGGGGGACGCGTTGAGCACCACCGACCTCCTCGCCCAGGACCGCCCGGCGGCGCTGCGGCGGGTGCTCGCCCGCCCCGAACTGGGGGCGCTGATCGCCGCCGCCGCGGTCTTCCTGGTCTTCGCCGCGGTCGCCGAACCGTTCCTGCGGGTCTCCTCGCTGGGCACCGTGCTGTACGCGGCCTCCACCATCGGGATCATGGCCGTCCCGGTCTCGCTGCTGATGATCGGCGGCGAGTTCGACCTCTCGGCCGGCGTGCTGGTCACCACCGCCGCGCTGACCTCGTCGATGGTGTCCTACCAGCTCACCGCCGTGACCTGGGTCGGCGTGCTGGTCTCGCTGCTGGTGACGCTGGCGGTCGGCGGCTTCAACGGCTGGATGCTCAGCCGGACGAAGCTGCCCAGTTTCATCGTCACCCTGGGCACCTTCCTGATGCTCACCGGCGCCAACCTCGGCGTCACCAAGCTGGTCTCCGGCACCGTCTCGACCAAGCCGATCTCCGACATGGAGGGCTTCGGCGCCTGCCGCTGGCTGTTCGCCTCCGAGGTCACCGTCGGCGGGCTGACGGTCAAGGCCACCGTCTGGTGGTGGCTCGGCCTGCTGCTGGTCGGCAGCTGGGTGCTGCTGCGGACCCGCTTCGGCAACTGGATCTTCGCGGTCGGCGGCGACGCGGCCGCGGCCCGGGCGGTCGGCGTGCCCGTCGCCCGGACCAAGACGGTGCTCTACCTCGGCGTCGGCTTCGGCGCCTGGGTGCTCGGCCAGCACCTGCTGTTCTCCTTCGACACCGTGCAGTCCGGCGAGGGCGTCGGCAACGAGCTGATCTACATCGTGGCGGCCGTCATCGGCGGCTGCCTGATCACCGGCGGCTACGGCTCGGTGGTCGGCTCGGCGCTCGGCGCGCTGATCTTCGGCATGGCGAGCAAGGGCATCATCTACGCCCAGTGGAACCCCGACTGGTTCAAGTTCTTCCTGGGTGCGATGCTGCTGCTCGCCGCCCTGTTGAACACCTTCGTCAAGCGCCGCGCCGAACGGGGACCGCGATGACCGAGCTGCTCCGCCTCGAAGGCGTCGGCAAGACCTACGGCTCCGTCCGGGCGCTCCAGGACGTCTCGCTCACCCTGCGGGCCGGCGAGATCAGCTGCGTGCTCGGCGACAACGGCGCCGGCAAGTCCACCCTGATCAAGATCATCGCCGGGCTGCACCGGCACGACGAGGGCCGTTTCACCGTCGGCGGCGAGGAGGTCCGCTTCGGCTCCCCGCGCGAGGCGCTGGACCGCGGCATCGCCACCGTCTACCAGGACCTCGCGGTCGTCCCGCTGATGCCCGTCTGGCGGAACTTCTTCCTCGGCTCCGAACGGGGCCTGCGGCGCTGGGGCGGACTGCGCCTGGACGCCGAAGGGATGCGCGCCACCACCCGGGAGGCGCTCGCCCGGATGGGCATCGACCTGCACGACGTCGACCGCCCGATCGGCACCCTCTCCGGCGGCCAGCGCCAGTGCGTGGCGATCGCCCGGGCCGTCCACTTCGGCGCCGAGGCGCTGATCCTGGACGAGCCCACCGCCGCGCTCGGCGTCAAGCAGTCGGGGGTGGTGCTCAAGTACGTCACCGCCGCCCGCGACGCCGGCCTCGGGGTGGTGCTGATCACCCACAACCCGCACCACGCCTACCTGGTCGGCGACCACTTCACCCTGCTCAAGCGGGGCCGGATGGCCGGCAGCCACCCGCGGGCGGAGATCGGCCTGGAGGAGCTCACCACCGAGATGGCCGGCGGCTCCGACCTGGAGGAGCTCTCGCACGAGCTGGCCCGCCCGGGCACCGACACCCCTGAACCCCGTGACTCCCGTGACTCCCGTGATCCCCGTGAGGAGCGTCCGCAGCCGTGACCACCCCCAACGCCGCCTCCCGGCCACCGGTCCTGCCCAGCCTGCTCGGCCTCGGGCCGCGGGCCGAGCGCCGCCGCCGGGCCCTGCCCGCCGGCCTCCTGCGGCTGCCCACCATCGGCGTCGACATCGGCGGCACCAAGGTGGTCGCGGGCGTGGTGGACGGCGAGGGCAAGGTGCTGGAGAAGCTGCGCACCGACACCCCCGACAAGAGCAAGAGCCCCCGGGTCGTCGAGGACGTCATCGTCGAGCTGGTGCTCGAACTCGCCGACCGCCACGACGTCCACGCGGTGGGCATCGGCGCGGCCGGCTGGGTGGACGCCGAGCGCTCCCGGGTGCTCTTCGCCCCGCACCTGAACTGGCGCAACGAACCGCTCCAGCAGGCGCTCAGCGAGCGGCTGCGGTTCCCGGTGATCGTCGAGAACGACGCCAACGCGGCTGCCTGGGCCGAATGGCGGTTCGGCGCCGGGCGCGGCGAGGACCTCATGGTGATGCTCACCCTCGGCACCGGCATCGGCGGCGCGGTGGTCCGCGACGGCTACGTCGACCGGGGCAAGTACGGGCTGGCGGGGGAGTTCGGGCACATGCAGGTGGTGCCCGGCGGCCACCGCTGCCCGTGCGGCAACCGGGGCTGCTGGGAGCAGTACTCCTCCGGGAACGCCCTGGTGCGCGACGCGCGCGAGCTGGTCGCCGAGGAGTCGCCGGTGGTCCAGCTGCTGCTGGCCAGGGCCGGCGGCGCGGTCGAGGGCATCACCGGCCCGCTGGTCACCGAGGCCGCCCGGGCCGGTGACGCGACCGCCGTCGAGCTGCTCTACGAGGTCGGCACCTGGCTCGGGGTCGGCATCGCCAACCTCGCGGCCGCCCTGGACCCGGGACGCTTCGTGGTCGGCGGCGGCGTCTCCGAGGCCGGCGACCTCCTCCTCACCCCGGCCCGCGACGCCTTCCGCCGCACCCTCACCGGGCGCGGCTTCCGGCCGGAGGCGACCATCGCGCACGCGGCCCTGGGCAACGAGGCGGGCCTGGTCGGCGCCGCCGACCTCGCCCGCCAGGTCGCCCGCCGCTTCCGCACCATCAAGCGGCGCCGGGTGGAGCGCAGCGTGCTGTAGCGCCGGACTACCCGCCGGTAGTCGCGGCGCCCTGTTGTCCGAGCCATGCCTCCTGTGAAACAACGGAGTTGACGTCGACTCAGGAGGCCTCCGGATGAGAGCTCTGGCCCGAATCGCCCCGCCGCTCCTGCTTGCCACCGCCCTGGTCTGTTCCGCCGCCGGGCCGGCCGGGGCGGCAGCCCCGCCGCCGAAGGTGCCCGAGGCGGTGGGCTGGGGCGGCGCGGTGGCCAGCGTGGACGCCGACGCCACGGCGGCCGGCATCGAGGTGCTGCGCAAGGGCGGCAACGCGGTGGACGCCGCCGTCGCCGTCGCGGCGGCGCTCGGTGTCACCGAGCCGTACTCGGCCGGCATCGGCGGCGGCGGGTACTTCGTCTACTACGACCACGACAGCGGCCGGGTGTCCACCATCGACGGCCGCGAGACGGCCTCCCGGACGGCCGACGCGTCGCTCTTCCTGGAGGACGGCAAGCCGCTGGCCTTCGCGGACGCCGTCACCAGCGGGCTGTCGGTCGGCGTGCCCGGCTCCCCGGCGACCTGGGAGACGGCCGTGCGGCAGTGGGGCAAGCGCTCCTTCGCCGACGCGCTGAAGCCGGCCCGGCGGATCGCCGAGCAGGGCTTCACCGTCGACCAGACCTTCCAGGACCAGACCGCGCTCAACCAGGCCCGGTTCAAGGACTTCCCCGCCACCGCGAAGCTCTTCCTGCCCGGCGGCAAGCTCCCCGCGGTCGGCTCCACGTTCCGCAACCCGGAGCTCGCCGCCACCTACCGCCAGCTGGGCGAGCAGGGCACCGCGGCGCTCTACCGGGGCGACCTCGGCGCCGACATCGTCCGGACCATCCAGCACCCGCCGGTGGACCCGGCCTCCGGGCGCAACGCCCGCCCCGGCAAGGTGGACGCCGCCGACCTGGCCGCGTACCAGGTGCGCCGCCAGCAGCCCACCCACGTGGCCTACCGCGACTACGACCTCTACTCGATCGCCCCGTCCAGCTCCGGCGGCACCACCGTCGGCGAGGCGCTCGGCATCCTGGAGGACGGCGACGTCGGCCGGTACGACGACACGCAGTACTACCACCACTTCCTGGAGGCCTCCCGGATCTCCTTCGCCGACCGCAACCGCTGGGTCGGCGACCCGGCCTTCTCCGACGTCCCGGCCAAGGAGCTGCTCTCCCCCCGGTACGTCGCCTCGCGGGCCTGCCTGATCAGCCCCGACCGGGCGCTCACCAGCCCGCTCGCCCCCGGCGACCCGCGCCACCCGGCCGACTGCGCGAACACCGGTGCGGCCCAGCCCGAGCCCTACGAGGGCCTGAGCACCAGTCACCTGACCGTGGCCGACCGCTGGGGCAACGTCGTCTCCTACACCCTCACCCTGGAGCAGACCGGCGGCAGCGGCATCACCGTCCCCGGCCGGGGCTTCCTGCTCAACAACGAGCTGACCGACTTCAACTTCACCCCGCTGACCCCCGGGGTGCCGGACCCGAACCTCGCCGGACCGGGCAAGCGCCCGCGCTCCTCGCTCTCGCCGACCATCGTGCTGCGCGACGGCGAGCCGGTCCTGGCGGCCGGCTCGCCCGGCGGCGCGACCATCATCACCACCACCCTCCAGGTCCTGCTCGGACGCCTGGACCGGGGCCTCGGCCTGGAGCAGGCGATCGCCGCGCCACGGGCCAGCCAGCGCAACACGGCCGCCACCCAGGCCGAGCCGGCCTTCCTGGACCTGCCCGAGCGGGCCCGGCTGGAGGCGCTCGGCCACGTGTTCACCAGCACGCCCGAGATCGGCGCCGCGACCGGCGTCGAGCGCCTGCCGGACGGCCGCTGGGTGGCGGCCGCCGAGCCGGTGCGGCGCGGCGGCGGCGCGGCGGCGGTGGTGCGCCCCCCGCCCAGAC
>NZ_JBHWUI010000020.1:0-72585 GCF_042737525.1 Kitasatospora sp. NPDC059973
GGCGCCCGCGGCGGGGGGGGGCCCCCCGCCCCACCCCGCCCCCCCCCCCGCCCCCGCCCCCCGGGGGGCGCCCCCCCCCGCCCTCGGGGGGGGGGGCCCCCACCCGGTTACCCCCGAGGATGCCCCACCATGCGCACCCGAACGTTCGCCACCGCCCTCGCCGTCGCGGGGGCGGTCGTTCTCGCACCCGCCGCGCTGCCCGCCGCCGCCCACGGCGACACCGTCCACCTGGAGGTCACCGGGCAGGACAGCGGACACGTCACCACCGTGGCCACCTGGGAGAACGACCACGACCCGGTCACCGAGGAGTTCGCCGGGTCGCTCGCCGCGACCTCCGCCGACGGCCGCTCGGCCGGGCCCTGGCGTCTGGTCGCCGTGCCCGGGCACCCCGGCTCCTACACCACCCGGGAGATGCTGCCGGCCGGCCACTGGCGGATCACCGTGGACTGCGCGTTCCCCTCGCTCGGGCACGGCGAGCGGGAGCTCGACATCGAACCGGCGGTCATCTCCGACCCGCCCCTGCCGACCCCCACCGGGACGTCCGGCGCGCAGCCCACCACCGCCGGGCCCACGGCGGGGCCCACCGCCGTGCCCACGCCCACGCTCACGTCCGGAGCCACGCCCGCACCGACCCCTCCGGCGGGGTCCCCCTCCGCCGGACCGACGGCCGGACCGACGGCCGGCCCGACAGCCGGCCCGACCGCCGGGCAGACCGTGCCCCCCGCGCAGGACACCGCCGCCGGGAGCGACGGTTCGTCCACGGCGGTCCGGGTGGCCGTCGGTACCGCCGTGGCCGCCGTCGTCCTGGCCGCCACCGGCTTCGCGCTCCGCCGCCGGGCCCGCCGGCGCTGACTCCCGGTCGAAGGATCCGCAGGTCAGCGGAACCGGCGGGCCCGAACCCACCGTCCCCCCTCTCAACCGGACGCCGCCACGGCGTCCGACGGGAGCAAGGGAGCGTCCGCGCATGAAGAAGGTCCTGATCACCGGTGGCGCGGGATACATCGGCAGCACGGTCGCGTCCGCACTGCTCGACCAGGGCATCACGCCGGTCGTGCTCGACGACCTCTCCACCGGCCGGCCGGAGTTCGTCGAGGGCCGGGTGTTCTACCGGGGCGACATCGCCGACGCGGACCTCCTGGACCGCGTCTTCGCCGAGCACCCCGACATCGGCGCCACCCTGCACTGCGCGGCCCGGATCGTGGTGCCGGAGTCGGTCGCCAAGCCGCTGTTCTACTACCGGGAGAACGTCGCCAAGACGGTCGAGCTGCTGGAGGGCCTCCAGCGCAACGGCTGTACCCGGGTCGTCTTCAGCAGCTCCGGCTCCATCTACGCGCCCACCCCGGACGCCCGGGTCGACGAGAGCTGCCCCGTCGCCGCCGGCAGCCCGTACGCGCGGACCAAGCAGATGATGGAGCTGGTCCTCCAGGACTGGACCCGGGGCGAGGGCGCCGAGGACCTCCGGGTCGTCGCACTGCGCTACTTCAACCCGGTCGGCGCCGACCCGCGGCTGCGCACCGGGCTGCAGGACCTCCGGCCGACCCACGCCCTCGGCAAGCTGATCGAGGCCCATGCCGACGGCGTGCCGTTCACCGTCACCGGCGCGGACTGGGCGACCCGGGACGGTTCCGGCATCCGGGACTACATCCACGTGCAGGACGTCGCCGAGGCCCACGTCGCCGCGCTCACCCGGTTCGACGAGGTGATCAAGCCCGCGGCCGAGGCCCGCTACCGGGTGATCAACATCGGCACCGGTGAGGGCACCACCGTCCGCGAGCTGATCGCGGCCTTCGAGGCCGCCGTCGGCGCCGAGGTCGAGGTCCGGGAGGCGGACCCCCGCCCCGGCGACGTGATCGGCTGCTACGCCGCCGTCGACACCGCCCGCGAACTGCTCGGCTGGACCGCGCGGCGCACCATCGCCGAGGCCGTCGCCGACGCCCTCGCCTGGCGCGCCAAGTGGACGGCGCACCTCGCCTCCGCCTGACGGGCGGTCGGCGCCTGACGGGCCCGTGCCCACCGCGTCCTCCGGCGAAGGCGAAGGGCGAAGGGCGAAGGCGAGAACCGGGCCGACGGCCGCGCGGGCGAGCCACCGGGCAACCCGCCGGCCGCACCGGACCGTGGGGAGCGGAGCGGAGTACCCGGCGGGGGAGCGGGTGGCCGGAATCAGCTGGCGGACGTGGACGTGGACGCGCAGGGCGCTGATCGGACTCTGCGGGGCGGTCCTGCTGCTTCCGGCGGCGCTGGTCGTGATCCGGCGCGGCGACTGGGACGACGGCACCCCGCCGGTGCTGCTGCCCTACGCGGCGGGTGCCGGCCTGGTGGTGCTGGGTGTGCTGCTCGCCCTGCGCCCGTGGTGGGCGGCGGCCCTGGCCGGGCCGCTCGCCACCGGTCTGACGGAGACCCACGCCGAACTCGGCCGGGGCGGTTCGCCCGCCTGGCCGGAGGACAATGCGGACTTCCCGCACCTACCGCCGGTGATCCAGATCGGCCATGTCCTCCATGGTGAAGGTTTGACCGCCGTGGCGGTGTCCGGGCACCGCGTGCCGGGTACGGATCACCGTGCGGTGGTGGCCGAACTCGCCGTGACGGGCTGAACGTCGAGCGGCCGGTGCGGCCTGCGCCGCGCCGGTCGTCGGCATGGCTCGGACCGGCCGGCCGCCCTCTGTGCACACGGAGAGCGACATGCCACAGGCGTCACTCCGGTCACAGAAATGATCACGATCATCACCCGATCGTGTTCGACATGACGTAGAGTCTGAATCGGCATGGACAGGCCAGGGGGCGCGTCCGAGTGCGTCTTCCGGCGGGGGCCGGGGGGCGACGGCCCGCGGTGCGGGCGGGGACGGGTCTTTCCGGCATGTCGCACAGCGGGCGAGGCTGCGGGCCGAGGGGGTGGATGCTGCGTGCGGATCGAGTCGGTGGTCGTGGTGGGTCGCGACGTGTCTGAACAGCTGCGGCGGCGAGACGATCTGTTCCACGATGTGGCCAGCCCTTTCCAAGGCCTCGGTGTTCTGGGCATGCTCGTGGGGGGCCGCCGGGGGGGCGCCGCCTTCGCCGGTCACGGCGACCGGGGTCGCTGTCGCAGCCCGGGTCACCGGCCGGCGGGACATCAGGGTGCCTGCGGCGAAAGCTTCTTACAGATCGGACGGTGTTCGCTGCCCTACCGTTCGCGGATGACCGACGACCCGGTCATCGCGCATTCCTCTCCCCGTCTCCTCCCGCCGGCCCCGTCCGGTGGTCGGGCGGCTGTTCAGGGCCCCGTCGACATGGTGGTCGCACCCGGCACCTCGTGACCGGAGCGGGCTCTTCCGGCTCATCGGCTGCGCGCCGCCGCGCGTTCGGCGGCCGACGCACCGTCGCGCAGTGGTCAATCTCACGTCAGCGCCCCAGGCGGCCCCGGCAGGCCTTCCTGGAGCCGAACGACGGCTCTGTGGAAGGGGGTTGCCGAATGTTGTCCAGACGTTCCGGCGCTCCGGAACCGGCCCTTCCGTCCCGCGGACCGGGCCCGGCCCGCAGGTCGACGGGCTCGGGGCACGGGGGCCCGACCATGCGTCGCGGACCGCCGGGCCGCCGCTCGTCCGCGACCGACCAGGCACCACCGGCACGATCGTGTTGCAGGCCCCACATTCCCATGTCGAATCGAGTGGCGTCCGACGATGCCCGCCGAGCAGCCGGGCAGGACAGGGCGGTACCGATTCCGAGTCGGAGGATACAGTGTCATTTCGGACTTACACGGCGCCCGGTCCTTCCCTGCAGTTATCCGACGAAGTCGTCCAGTTGGCGGCGCGTTCCGCCCAGTCGTGGCTCGACGGCCAGCTCGGTAGGAGTATGGATCTGGCCGCCGCCGCCACGGGCCGGGCGCAGGCCGGAGCGCCGGGCTCCTGCTCGCTGAAGGCGAGGATCTGGCACGCGACGCTGTTGACCCGCGTCCGCGGTCTGGGGGCGGCTACCAACATGCTCGCCGACGACACGTCACCTGTCCACGGATCGAACCAAGTTGAGAAGCGGGCCGCTCATTTGCTGTGCGAGGCGGAGCTGAGCCTGGCCAAGGGCGAGCTCGACCGGGCGGTCGCCTCGGCCCAGGCCGGTCTCCGGCTGGCCCAGCAGGCCGGCAACCGATCGCTGAACCCGAGCGGGTTCCTCGTCATGGCGGTCAGTACGACCCGGCAGCTGGACCTCACCACCGCCCTCCAGTACGCGAACCGGCTGCGGGACCACGCCCTGCTCGGACGCGCGAACCTGATGGCCGGGCAGTGCGCCTGGGCCGTCGCCCAGGTGCTGGAGGCCCGGGACGGGACAGAGAGCATCGCCCACCTCCTGAAGGGGCTGGTGCACGACGGTGCGCTGGCCCGGGAGTTGCTGGTCTCGCAGCCGGCCGCGGCGGCCTGGCTGGTCCGCGCCGCGCAGCGCCTGTCGGACGACGAGATCGCCGTCCGGACGGTCACCCAGGTCAACGAACTGGCGGCGCGCAACCCCAGCTTCCGCACCGTCCAGGCGGCGTCCGCGCACGCCATCGGCCTGTTCGAGCGGAACGCCGCGGCCCTGGAGCGGGCCGCCGGCCTGCACCTGGACCGGTGGGCGCAGGCCTCCGCGCTGGAGGACGCGAGTGCGGTGCGGTTCGCCCGCCGCTCCGAGCAGGACCAGGCCGTCGAGCTGCTGAAACGGGCGGCGGACGGCTACGGGGCGGTCGGTGCCTCCCGCGACGTCCTGCGGGTGCGCAGCAAGCTCAGGGAACTGGAGGGCAACAGCGGGCAGTTCTCGCGCCGCCCGAGCCGGACCAGAACGATGGCCAGCCAGTTGACCGACACCGAGTACGCGGTGGCGGAGCTGGTGAGCCAGGGACTCACCAACGGGCGGGTGGGGCGACAGCTCTTCATGTCCCCGCACACGGTGGCGTTCCATCTCAAGAAGATCTTCCGCAAGCTCGACGTCGCCTCCCGGGTGGAGCTGGCAGGCACCTGGAACCGGCTCGTGGAGGAGCGGACGACCGAATTGGGCGCGGAGTCCGCGTTCGTGCCCGAGGTACCGGCCGGGCGGTTGGCCGTGTGAGGCCCGCGCGCCGGTGCGACGGTGTGCGGACGTTCGCGGAACGGGCCCTTCCGATGGGCCGCCGCGGCGTGCCGCCCGGCCGTCCGGGCCGGCGCGTGGGCCCGCCGCGCGGCTCCTCACGGGCCGGTGGCCACCCGCGCTACCAGACTGAGGGATGCCCGTCCGGGGCGCTTCTCCTTAGACTCGAAGAGCGTTGGAAAAGCAGTTCTCGGTGAATCGCTCAGGACAATCCAGGGGCCCTTTGTGTCTTCTCTTCTCCACATTGATTCGAGCATCCGCGCCACCGGCTCCGTGACGAGGCAGTTGTCGTCGTATTTCGCCACCCAGTGGCGCCAGAACCACCCCGGTGACGGTTACACCTACCGGGACCTGGCGGCCCAGCCGGTCCCGCACATCACCCACGCGGTGCGCGAGTCGCTCCTGGACCCCAGCCGTGACCACGGGCTGGCGCCGGCGGAGAAGGCGCTCACCGAGGCCGTGGTGGCCGAGGTCCGCGAGGCGAGCACGATCGTGCTCGGCGTCCCGATGTACAACTACGCCGTGCCGTCGACGATCAAGTCGTGGATCGACCTGCTGGTCAGCCCGGCCCACATGGTGCCCCCGGGCGCCGAGTCGGGCCCGCTGAGCGGCAAGACGGTCATCGTGGTCACCGCCCGCGGCGGCTCGTACGCGCCGGGCACGCCGCGGGAGGGCTGGGACCACCAGGAGCCCTACCTGCGCGCGGTGCTGAGCTCGATCGGCCTCGCCGACGATCTGAAGTTCGTGCACGCCGAGCTGACCCTCGCGGCGATCGTGCCGGCGATGGCGGCGCTCAAGCCGCTGGGCGAGCAGTCCCTGGCGAACGCCAACGAGACGCTCAAGAAGCTGGCTCTCTGATTCCACGGAACGGCCCGGCCGTCATTCGCGGCCGGCGGGAACATCGCGGCGGGCTCGTGCCGGATTCGCCGCGTGATTCGCCGTGCCCGCACACCGGTGCGGGCCCGGTGAATCCTCCGGGAAACGGCTCCGTACCGAACCGGCGGGGCTGCCGTTTTCGTGCGCAGGGATATTTCGACCCGAAACGGAGAAGGTGCGTCATGAGCGAGGCGATCTCTTACGAGGATGCCTGGGCGCGGACTGACAAGTTCGACCCGCCGGCGATTTTCGACGAGCTGCGGAAGGAGCGCCCGCTGGCGCGGATGGTCTACCCCGACGGGCACGTCGGGTGGATCGCCACCAGCCACGAGCTCGCCCGGCAGGTCCTGAGCGACCCGAAGTTCAGCCACAACCTGGAGATCGGGCACTTCCCGGTCACCAAGTACGGTGGTCCGGTACCGCAGTTCCCGGCCATGCCGGGGATGTTCATCCACATGGACCCGCCGGAGCAGACCCGGTTCCGCAAGCTGCTGACGCGCGAGTTCACCGGGCGCACGATCAACCAGCTGACGCCGCAGGTCGAGGCGGTGGCCGCCGAGCAGATCAAGGTCATGCGCGAGCACGGCAACTCCGCCGACCTGCTGGAGACCTTCGCCAACCCGCTGGTCCTGCGGGTGCTGTCGGACCTGATCGGCCTGCCCTACAGCGAGCGGGACCGCTACGCCGAGGCGCCGGCGGTCATGAACAACCCGTTCGGTGGCGCGCAGGAGTCGATGGCCGCGTTCGCCCAGGTGGGCGCGTTCATCCACGAGACCATCGCGCGCAAGAAGGCGGAGCCCGGGGACGACATCCTGAGCCGGCTGATCGCCACCGGGGAGCTCAGCGACGAGGAGCTGGGCAACATCACCGCCCTGCTGCTGTTCGCCGGTTACGAGACCACGGAGGGCGCGCTGACGGTCGGCGTGTTCGCGCTGCTGCACCACCCGGAGCAGCTGGCCGCCCTGCGGGCCGACCCCTCGAAGATCGATGACGCGGTGGAGGAGATCCTCCGCTACATCACCGTCAACCAGTACGAGATCTTCCGGACCGCCCTGGAGGACCTCGAACTCGGCGGCCACGCCGTGAAGAAGGGCGAGACGGTCACCGTCTCGCTGCCGGCCGCCAACCGCGACCCGGCGAAGTTCGGCTGCCCCGCCGACCTCGACCTCTCCCGGGACACCGCGGGCCACGTGGCCTTCGGCTACGGCGTCCACCAGTGCATCGGCCAGAACCTGGCCCGACTGCAGCTGCGGGTCGGCCTGCGGGCCCTGCTGGAGGCCTTCCCCGACCTGCGCCTGGCGGTGCCGGCGGACGACGTCCCGCTGCGGACCCACGGGTCCGTCTTCGCTGTGAAGTCCCTGCCCGTTTCCTGGTAACTCCCTGCTCTCCGGAAGGAGTTCGCGGTAAGGTGCGCCCCGATCTGATCACCCCGCTCCCGGTCATCCTCCGGGAGAACGCGGTCCGTTTCACGGACAAGATCGCTTTCGAGGACGACCGGCACGCGGTCACCTACGGAGAGCTCGAAGCACGGACGCGGAGGCTGGCCGGTCACCTGGCCGGCCTCGGCGTCCGGCGCGGGGACCGGGTGGCACTCTGCCTCGGCAACTCCGTCGCCATGGTGGAGGGCTATCTCGCCGTCGTGCGGGCCGGCGGCATCGGTGTGCCGGTGAACCCGCGGGCCACGGCGGCCGAGACCGAGTACCTGCTGACCGACAGCGGCGCGGTCTTCGCGCTGACCGACACCGGTCACGCAGAAACGTTCCTGCGATTGCTGCCGGCCCCGGCCGGTGCGTCCGGCGTGCTGGTGTCCGGCCCGGCCCCGGCACCGGCGGGCACCCTCTCCTTCGACGAACTCGCCGTCACCGAACCCGTCACCGAGGCCCCCGACGACCTCGGACTGGACGAGGTGGCCTGGATGTTCTACACCTCGGGCACCACCGGCCGGCCCAAGGGCGTCCTGTCCACCCAGCGCAACTGCCTCTGGTCCGTGGCCTCCTGCTACGTGCCCGTGCCGGGCCTGTCCGAGCACGACCGGGTGCTGTGGCCGCTGCCGCTCTTCCACAGCCTCTCGCACATCGCCTGCGTGCTCTCCGTCCCGGTGGCCGGCGCCACCGCCCGGATCATGGACGGCAGTTCCGCGGACGACATCCTGACCGCGCTCCGCGAGGACCGCTCCACCTTCCTCGCCGGCGTCCCCACCACCTACCACCACCTGGTCACCACCGCCCGGCGGACCGGTCTGTCGCTGCCCGACCTGCGGATCGGGCTGGTCGGCGGCGCCGTCACCGGCTCCGAACTGCGCCGCTCCTTCGAGGAGGGCTTCGGGGTGCCGCTGGTCGACGCCTACGGGAGCACCGAGACCTGCGGCGCGATCACCATCAACCCGCCGGACGCCGCCCGCGTCGAGGGCTCCTGCGGCCTGCCCGTGCCGGGCGTCGGCGTGCGGATCGTCGACCCGCGCACCGGCCTCGACGTCGCGGCCGGCGAGGAGGGCGAGGTCTGGGTCAGCGGACCGAACGTCATGGTCGGCTACCACAACAGCCCGGAGGCCACCGCCGCGGCGGTGCGGGACGGCTGGTTCCACACCGGCGACCTGGCCCGGCGGGACGAGGCCGGGTACTTCACCATCTGCGGCCGCCTCAAGGACCTGGTCATCCGCGGCGGCGAGAACATCCACCCCGACGAGGTCGAAGCCGTCCTGCGCACCGTCGAGGGCGTGGCCGACGCCGGGGTCGCCGGGGTGGCGCACGACACGCTCGGCGAGGTGCCCGTCGCCTGGGTGGTCCCCGGGCCGGCCGGCCTCGACACCGCCGCGCTGATCGACCGCTGCCGCGAGCGGCTCTCCGCGTACAAGCTGCCCGAGCGGGTCTACGAGGTCGCCGGGATCCCCCGGACGGCCTCCGGGAAGATCGTCCGGCGCCTGCTGGCCGAGCAGCCCGCCCGGCTGCGCTACGCCGCCGACGGACACCATGACGCCCTGCTGGCACCGGCCTGGGTGCCGGCGCCGCCCGCACCCCCGGCGGCCGCCGGAACAGCCGCACCGGGCTGGGCGGTGGTCGGGCCGGCCGACGCGCTCGTCACCGCCCTGCGGGCCGCCGGTCTCGGCGTCCGGCACCACCCCGACCTCGCGGCCCTGGACGCCGCCGTGGCCGCCGGCGAGCCGGCTCCCGGCGTGACCCTGCTCGACCCGATGGCCACCGCCGCCGAGGGCCGTGCCTCGGCCACCCGGCCGGTCCCGGCCGGGGCCCGGCTGGTCCTGCTCACCCGCGGCGCGGTGACCGCCACCGAGGGGGACGCCGCGCCCGACCCCGCGGGCGTCCCGCTCTGGGCCGTCGCGCGCTCCGTCCAGGCCGGCAGTGACCGCCCCGAGGCCGTGACCGTCCTCGATCTCGACGCCCGGCCCGGCGCCGAGGTGTCCGCCCCGGAGCTGCTGGCCGCCGTCGCCTCCGGTGAACCCCAACTCGCCCTGCGGGACGGACAACCACTGGTGCCGCGACTGCTCCCGGTGCCGGTCGCCGACCGTCCGCTCGGCGCCGGCCCGGCCGGACTCGGCGCGACCGTGGTGGTCACCGGGGCCGACACCCCGGCCGGCGCCGCTCTGGTGCGCCACCTGACCACCGCGTACGGGGTGGAGCGGTTGCTGCTGGTCGACGCGCCGGATGCGGGCGAGCCGCTGGACGCCGATCTCCCCACCGGGGTGGAGCTCGCCCGGGTGAGCGCCGACGGCACGGACCGGGCCGCACTGCGGACGGCGCTGGCCGATCTCGGCCACCCGGTCACGGCCGTCGTGCACGCCGCCGGGGACCAGGCCCTCGCCCGGGCCCTCGACGAGCTCACGGCCGACACCGGCCTCACCGCCTTCGTCGCCGTCACCGGCACCGCCGCCGTGCTCGGCTCCCCCGGGGCCCCGGACACCGCTGTCGCCGAGGCGCTGACGGAGGCACTGGCGCACAGCCGCCGGCTGCGCGGGCAGGCCGGCTCGGCCCTCGCCTGGAGCACCGGCTACCCCGTGGCCGACGCCACCGAGGAGGCCGGGGCCCGGCACCTGCGGGACGGGCTCGCCGCCTTCGACCTGCTGATCGAGACCGGCGCCCCGGCGCTGGTGGCGCTGCGGACCGGCCCGCTCGACCCGGACGGCCGGGTGCCGGCGGTCCTGCGCGCCCTCGCGGCCACCCCGCCGCCCGCCGCCCGGCCCGACGAGACCGTCACCGCCGACCTGCGCGCCCGCCTGTCGGGCCTGGACGAGCGGGCGCAGCTCGCCCTGCTCGAAGAGCTGGTCCGCACCCAGGCCGCCGCCGTGCTGAACCGGCCCGGCACCGGCGCCGTCCCGGCCGGGCAGGCCTTCCGCGACCTGGGCCTCACCTCGCTCGCCGTCGTCGAACTGCGCAACCGGCTGACCGGGAGCACCGGGCTGCGCCTGCCCGCCACCGTGAGCTTCGACCACCCGACGCCGGAGGCGCTGGCGGCCCACCTGCGGGCCCGCGTCCTCGGCCTGCGCGAGGCCCCGGAGCCGGCCGGCCGGGCGGTGCCCGCCGATCCGGACGAGCCGATCGCGATCGTCGGCATGGCCTGCCGCCTGCCGGGCGGTGTGACCGGCCCGGACGAGCTGTGGCGGCTGGTCCGCGAGGGCCGGGAGGCCCTGTCCGGCTTCCCGGAGGACCGTGGCTGGGACTTGGACGCCCTGTTCTCCGGCGATCCGGAGCAGGCCGGCACCTCCACCGCCGACCGCGGCGGGTTCCTGCGCGACGCCGGTCTGTTCGACGCCGGGTTCTTCGGCATCAGCCCGCGGGAGGCGCTGGCGATGGACCCGCAGCAGCGGCTGCTGCTGGAGGCGTCCTGGGAGGCGATGGAGCGGGCCGGTATCGACCCGGCCGGTCTGAAGGGCGCGGACGTCGGGGTGTTCTCCGGCGTCATGGGCCAGAGCTACGGCGCGGGCGGCGCGGCGCCGGCGGAGCTGGAGGGCTTCACCGCCACCGGTACGGCGTCGAGCGTGGCCTCGGGCCGGGTCTCCTACGTGTTCGGGTTCGAGGGCCCGGCGGTGACGGTGGACACGGCGTGCTCGTCGTCCCTGGTGGCGATGCACCTGGCCGCGCAGGCGCTGCGGCGCGGGGAGTGCTCGCTGGCGCTGGCCGGCGGCGCGACCGTGATGGCGACCCCGGACACCTTCGTGGAGTTCTCGCGGCAGCGGGCGCTGGCGACGGACGGCCGCTGCAAGTCCTACGCGGACGCGGCGGACGGCACCGGCTGGGCCGAGGGCGCGGGCGTCGTGGTGCTGGAGCGGCTCTCCGAGGCGCGGGCCAACGGGCACCACGTGCTGGCCGTGCTGCGCGGCAGCGCGGTGAACCAGGACGGCGCGTCGAACGGTCTGACCGCGCCCAACGGGCTCTCCCAGCAGCGGGTGATCCGCAAGGCGCTGGCCAACGCGGGCCTGTCCACCGCCGATGTGGACGTCGTCGAGGGCCATGGCACCGGCACGGTGCTGGGTGACCCGATCGAGGCGCAGGCCCTGCTGGCCACCTACGGTCAGGACCGGCCCGCCGAGCGGCCGTTGCGGCTCGGCTCGCTGAAGTCGAACATCGGCCACACCCAGGCCGCCGCCGGGGTCGCCGGTGTGATCAAGATGGTGCAGGCGCTGCGGCACGGCGTCATGCCGCCCACCCTGCACGTGGACGTGCCGTCCACCCAGGTGGACTGGTCGCTCGGTGCGGTGGAGCTGTTGACCGAGGCGCGGGACTGGCCGGAGACCGGGCGCCCCCGGCGGGCCGCCGTCTCCTCCTTCGGTGTCAGCGGCACCAACGCGCACCTGATCCTGGAGCAGGCCCCCGAGGAGGAGCCGGCCGAGGTCGAGGCTGGCCCCGCGGGTGTGCTGCCGCTGGTGGTCTCGGCGAAGAGCGCGGCCTCGCTGGCGGGCCAGGCCGGGCGGCTGGCGCCGTTGGTGACGGCCGGTGACCGGGCGGCCCTGGCCGGTGCGCTGGTCACCCGGCGGGCGCTGCTGGACGAGCGTGCCGTGGTGGTGGCCGGCACCTCGGAGGAGGCGCTGGCGGGGCTGGCCGCGTTGGCCCGGGGCGAGTCCGCTCCCGGGCTGGTGACGGGCAGCGCGGCCGGGGCGGGCCGGACGGTGCTGGTGTTCCCGGGGCAGGGTTCGCAGTGGGTCGGGATGGGGCGTGAACTGCTGGACTCTTCCCCGGTGTTCGCCGAGCGGGTGGCCGCGTGCGCGGCGGCGCTGGAGCCGTTCGTCGACTGGTCGCTGGAGGACGTGCTGCGCGGGGACGCGCCGGCCGAGCTGCTCGACCGGGTGGACGTGCTCCAGCCGGCGAGCTTCGCGGTGATGGTCGGTCTGGCGGTGGTCTGGGCGTCGGTGGGTGTGGTGCCGGACGCGGTGGTCGGGCACTCGCAGGGTGAGATCGCGGCGGCCTGCGTGGCCGGTGCGCTGTCGTTGGAGGACGCGGCGCGGATCGTGGCGGTGCGCAGCCAGGTGATCGCGGGCAGCCTCGCCGGGCGCGGGGGGATGGCGTCGGTGGCGCTCTCCGAGCCCGAGGCCGTCGAGCGGCTGGTGCGCTGGGCGGAACGGGTGGAGGTCGCGGCTGTCAACGGCCCGGCCTCGGTGGTCATCGCGGGTGACGCCGAGGCTTTGGACGAGGCGCTAGAGGTCCTGGCGGCCGACGGTGTGCGGGTGCGCCGGGTGGCGGTGGACTACGCCTCCCACACCCGCCACGTCGAGGCGATCGAGGACACCCTGGCGAAGGCCTTCGCGGACATCCGCAGCCAGGCCCCGCTGGTGCCGTTCTTCTCCACTGTCACCGGTGAGTGGATCGACGAGGCGGGCGTGCTGGACGGCGGGTACTGGTACCGCAACCTGCGCGGCCAGGTCCGGTTCGGCCCGGCGATCGCGACGCTGCTGGACCAGGGCCACACGGTGTTCGTGGAGTCGAGCGCGCACCCGGTGCTGGTCCAGCCGGTCAGCGAGATCGTGGACGAGGCCGGGGCCGAGGCCCTGGTCACCGGGACGCTGCGGCGGGACGAGGGCGGCCCGCGCCGCCTGCTGGCCTCGATGGCCGAACTCTTCGTCCGCGGCGTGGCCGTGGACTGGACGGGCGTGCTGCCGACCGGCACCGCCCGCGTCGAGCTGCCGCCCTACGCCTTCGACCACCGGCACTACTGGCTGCGGACCACCCGGGCCACCGACGCGGCCTCGCTCGGCCAGGCCGCCGCCGACCACCCGCTGATCGGCGCGATCGTCGGTGTGCCCGGCTCGGGCGGCTTCATGACCACCGCGCGGTGGTCGCTCGGTGCGCACCCGTGGCTCTCCGAGCACGTGGTCGGCGACACCGTCCCGGTACCCAGCGCGGCGCTGGTCGAGCTGGCCGTCCGGTTCGGCGACGAGGTCGGCACCCCGACCGTCGCGGAACTGACCGTCGACCGGCCGGTGGTGCTCCCGCTGCGCGGGGGGCGCGCCGTCCAGATGACCGTCGAAGCGGCCGGCGACACCGGCCGGCGCGCCGTCGAGGTGTACTCCCGCGCGGACGACGCGCCGCTGGACGCGGAGTGGACGCGCCACGCCCACGGCACCCTGGCACCCGCCCCGGCGGACACCCGGGCCGCCCGGCCCGCCGACGGCCCGGTGACCGAGGTCTCGCTGGACGACGCGGCCGGCCCCGCCGACCGATTCGGCCTGCACCCGGCGCTGCTGGACGCCGCCGTGCGCACCGCCCTCCCGGAGGGCGCGTTCGCCGCCGAGTGGCGCGGGGTGACCCTGCTGGCCTCGGGCGCCACCGAGCTGCTGGTCCGCACCTCCGGGACGACGGACGAGGGGGCCCGGCTGGAGCTGAGCGACCCGACCGGTGCGCCGGTGCTGATCGCCGATGCCGTCCTCGCCCGGCCCTACGCGCCGGAACAGAACGGTGTCGCACGGGAGTTGACGCAGGACGCGCTGTTCCGGCTGGAGTGGTCCGAACTGCCGCTGCCCGCCGTGGCGGAGGCCGCCCCCGGTACGGCGACGATCGCGACCGCCGGGGACGTCGAGACCCTCGCCGCGTCCGACGGTCCGGCTCCGGAGGTGCTGCGGTACGCCGTGGAGCACCCGGGGGGTGACCCCCGGGCCGCCGTGGCCGCCGCGCTGGCCGTCCTCCAGGCCTGGCTGTCCGCCCCCGCGCTGGCGCAGTCCCGGCTGGTCGTGTCGGTGGGCGGGGACGGGACCGACCTCGCGACCGCCGCCGTGTCCGGTCTGCTGCGCTCGGCGCAGTCCGAGCACCCGGACCGCATCGTGATCGCCGAACTCGACGACTCCGCCGCCGCGTTGCTGCCGGCCGTGCTGGCCAGTGGCGAACCGCGGGTGCGGGTCCGGGCGGGTCTGGCCGAGGTACCCCGACTGGTCCGGGCCACCGTCCCGGAGCGCACCACGGGGACGCCCGGAGCCGGGACCGCCGAAGCCGGGACGCCCGGAGCCGAGGCGCCCGGAGCCGGGACCGCCGCGGGTCTCGACCCCGCCGGGACCGTCCTGGTCACCGGCGGGACCGGGACGCTCGGCGCCCTGGTCGCCCGGCACCTGGTCACCGCGCACGCCGCCCGCCACCTGCTGCTGGTCAGCCGCCGCGGCCCCGCCGCCGAGGGCGCGCAGGCGCTGCGCGAGGAACTCGCCGCGCTGGGCGCCACCGTCACCGTCGCCGCCTGCGACACCGCCGACCGCGCCCAGCTCGCCGCGCTCCTCGCGGCGGTACCGGCCGAGCACCCGCTGACCGCCGTCGTGCACACCGCCGGCGTCCTGGACGACGGCGTGGTCACCGCGCTGACCCCGGACCGGGTCGACACCGTGCTGCGGCCCAAGCTGGACGCCGCGCTCCACCTGCACGAGCTCACCCGGGGCCTGGACCTCGCGGCCTTCGTGCTGTTCTCCTCGGCCGCCGGCGTCCTGGGCAACCCCGGCCAGGGCAACTACGCGGCGGCCAACGCCTGCCTGGACGCCCTGGCCGAGCTGCGCCGCGGGCTCGGCCTGCCCGGCGTCTCGCTCGCCTGGGGCTACTGGAGCCAGGCCAGCGGCATGACCCGCCACCTCGGCACCGCCGACCTCCGGCGCACCAGGCGGCTGGGCATGGCCGGGCTGTCCGACGCCGAGGGGATGGCCCTGCTGGACGCCGCCCTGCGCGCCGGCGCCGGGACGCCCGCCGCCCTGGTGGCCGCCAGGTTCGACCTGCCCGCCCTGCGCGCGGCCGCCCGCAGCGGCCCCGTGGCACCGCTGCTGCGCGGCCTGGCGCCGGCCGGACGGCGGACCGTCCGCGCCGCCGCCGGCCCCGACACCGGCTCCCTGCGGGACCGGCTCGCCCGGCTGGGCGAGGCCGAGCGGACCGAGCAACTGGTGGCCCTGGTGCGCCGGCACGCCGCCGAGGTGCTCGGCCACGCCGCCCCCGACGCCGTCCGGGCCGACCGGGCCTTCAAGGAGGCCGGCTTCGACTCGCTGACCGCCGTGGAGCTGCGGAACCGGCTGGCCTCCGCGAGCGGACTCACGCTCTCCTCGACCATCGTCTTCGACTACCCGAAGCCGGTCGCCCTCGCCGAGCACCTGCGCGCCAGGCTGTTCGGCACCACCGCCCCGGACGGCGCCGGGACGGGCCGCGCGAGCGCCGCGGCCGTCGACCCCGACGAGCCGATCGCGATCGTGGCGATGTCCTGCCGCCTCCCGGGCGGGGTGCACAGCCCCGAGGACCTCTGGCGGCTGGTGGCCGACGGGGTCGACGCCGTCACCGAGTTCCCCGAGGACCGCGGCTGGGACATCGAGCGGCACTACGACGCCGACCCGGACAGCGCGGGCAAGACCTACGTCCGCCACGCCGCCTTCCTCGACGACGCCACCGGGTTCGACGCCGGCTTCTTCGGCATCTCGCCGAACGAGGCGCTGGCGATGGACCCGCAGCAGCGGCTGCTGCTGGAGACCTCCTGGGAGGCCTTCGAACGCGCCGCGATCGACCCCACCGGGCTGGGCGGCCAGGACATCGGCGTCTTCGTCGGCGTCAACAGCCACGACTACACCGTGCGGATGCACCAGGCGGCCGGCGTCGAGGGCTTCCGGCTCACCGGCGGGTCCGGCAGCGTCCTGTCGGGCCGTGTCGCCTACCAGTTCGGCTTCGAGGGCCCGGCCGTCACGGTCGACACCGCCTGCTCCTCCTCGCTGGTCGCCCTGCACCTCGCGGCCCAGGCACTGCGCCGGGGCGAGTGCTCGATGGCGCTGGCCGGCGGCGTGATGGTGATGGGCAACCTGGAGACCTTCGTGGAGTTCTCCCGGCAGCGCGGGCTGGCCCCGGACGGCCGCTGCAAGGCCTTCGCGGACGGCGCGGACGGTACCGGCTGGGCCGAGGGCGTCGGCGTGCTGCTCGTCGAGCGGCTCTCCGAGGCGCGCCGGCGCGGCCACCAGGTCCTGGCGGTGATCAGCGGCAGCGCGGTCAACCAGGACGGCGCGTCCAACGGCCTGACCGCGCCGAACGGGCTCTCCCAGCAGCGGGTGATCCGCACGGCGCTGGCGAACGCGGGCCTCTCGCCGGCCGAGGTGGACGCGGTCGAGGCGCACGGCACCGGCACGGTGCTGGGCGACCCGATCGAGGCGCAGGCCCTGCTGGCCACGTACGGGCAGGACCGCGTGGACGGGCAGGAGCCGCTCTGGCTCGGCTCGGTCAAGTCGAACATCGGCCACACCCAGGCCGCGGCCGGGGTGGCCGGGGTGATCAAGATGGTGATGGCCATCCGGCACGGCGTCCTGCCCCGGACGCTGCACGTGGACCGGCCCTCGACCCATGTGGACTGGTCGGTGGGCGCGGTCGAGCTGCTGACCGAGGCCCGGGACTGGCCGGAGACCGGCCGCCCGCGCCGCGCGGGGGTGTCCTCCTTCGGCATCGGCGGGACCAACGCGCACGTCCTGGTGCAGCAGGCGCCGGCCGACGCCGCCGCCGTGCCGGAGCCCGCGCCGCCGCAGGACCCGGCCGACGCCGCCCAGGCGCCGCCGGTGCTCGTCCCGGTGCCGGTGTCGGCCAGGTCGGCGGCCGCGCTGCGCGGCCAGGCGGGGCGGCTCGCCCGCTTCGTCGACGACCGGTCCGACGTCCCGCTGGCCGGGACGGCCCACGCGCTCGCCACCGCCCGGGCCGGGCTCGACCACCGCGCGGTGCTGCTGGCGGGTGACCGCCGGCAGCTGGCCGACGCCCTGCGCGCCCTCGAAGCGGGCACGCCCGACGCCACGACCGTGGTCGGCAACGCCGCCGCCGCCGACGGCAGGCTGGCCTTCCTCTTCACCGGGCAGGGCAGCCAGTGGGCCGGGATGGGCCGCCGCCTCGCCGAGGCCTTCCCGGTCTTCCGGGACGCCTTCGCCGCCGCCTGCGCCGCCGTCGAGCGGCACCTGGACGGCGCGTCGACGCGCCCGCTGCACGAGATCGTCTTCGCCGACCCCGGTACGGCGGAGGCCGCGCTGCTCGACGAGACCCTGTACACCCAGGCCGGTCTCTTCGCCCTGGAGACGGCGCTGTTCCGGCTCTTCACCTCCTGGGGCGTACGGCCCGACCTGCTGGCCGGGCACTCGATCGGCGAGCTCGCCGCCGCCCACGCCGCCGGCATCCTCGACCTCGCTTCGGCGGGCGAACTGGTCGCCGCCCGAGGGCGGTTGATGCAGGCACTGCCGGCCGGCGGCGCGATGGTCGCGGTGCGGGCGACCGAGGCCGACGTCGCGCCGCTGCTGGCCGGCGGGGCGGGCGTGGTCGGTGTCGCGGCGGTCAACGGCCCCGACTCGCTGGTGCTCTCCGGCGCCGAGGACGCGGTGCTCGCCGTCGCGGCCGAGCTGGCCCGGACCGGTCACAAGACCCGGCGGCTCACCGTCAGCCACGCCTTCCACTCGGCCCTGATGGAGCCGATGCTGGCGGAGTTCGAGGCGGTCGCGGCCAAGCTGAGGTACCGGCCGGGCAGCATCCCCGTGGTCTCCACCGTCACTGGTCGGTTCGCCGAGGAGGGGCACTTCGGGACGGCGGCGTACTGGGTCGACCAGGTGCGCGACGCCGTCCGGTTCGGCGACGCGGTCACCGCGCTGCGCGACCAGGGCGCCGCGACCTACCTCGAACTGGGCCCGGGCGGGGTGCTGACCGCGATGGCGCTCGGCACGCTCGGCGAGCGGCAGGCCGGCGGCTGCGTCGCCACCCTGCGCGGCGACACCCCCGACGACACCGCCGTCCTCACCGCGCTCGCCGAACTGCACGTGCGCGGCGTGGACGTGGACTGGCCCGCCGTCCTCGGCCGGCCGGTCACGGCGGTCGGCGCCGAACTGCCCACCTACGCCTTCCAGCACGAGCGGTACTGGGTCGAGAGCGGCGCCGCCGCGGACGCCGAGGCACTCGGCGCCCGCAGCACCGGGCACCCGCTGCTCGGCACCGTCGTCGACGTCCCCGGCGAGGACGGCGGCACCGGCGTGGTGCTCACCGGGCGGCTGACCCGGCGCAGCCGCGGCCTGCTGGTCGACCCGGCCGGCCCCGGTGACACCGCCGTCCCGGCGGCCGTGCTACTGGACCTGTTCGTCCTGGCCGGCAGCGAGGCCGCCAGCGGCGCCGTCCGGCAGCTCACCGTGGTGACGCCGCTGGTCCTGCCCGGCCACGGGGACCTCCAGCTGCGGGTCTCGGTGGAGGCCCCGGGCACGGACGGCCTGCGCCGCGCCGGGGTGCACTCCCGGACGGCCGGTCCGGAGCAGGGCCCCTGGGTCTGCCACGCCCGCGCCCTGCTGGCCCCCGGGCTGCCGCAGCCCGGCTTCGACCTGCGGGACTGGCCGTCCGCCGAGGACGCTGCGGACACCACGGACGCCGGCGAGGCGACGGACACCGTGTCCCCGGCCGCGAAGGTGGCCGGCGTCCGCAGGCTCTGGCAGCGCGACGGCGGGCTCCTCGCCGACATCGAGCTGCCCGCCGAACTCCTGGCCGAGGCCGAGGCGTTCACGCTCCACCCGGCGCTCGTCGACACCGCGCTGAAGGTCCTCGCCGCGCACACCGGAGGCGACGCCGACGGGCGCGACCGCGAGCCGGCCGCCTGCGCCGAGCTCGCCGTGTACGCGGAGGGCGCCGCCGCCCTGCGGCTGCGGATCACCCCGGCCGAGGGCGGGCGCCACCTGCTGGAGCTGGCCGACGCGGAGGGCGAACCGGTCGCCACCATCGGGCCGTTGACGCCGGCGGGCACCGACGGGGCCACCCGTGCCGACGCCACTTCCGTGGCGGTTCCGGCGGCCCCGGCGGACGCCCCGCTGGCCCGGCGCGTGGTGCGGCGCGGTGCGGCGGCCGGCGGTTCGACGGCCGCCCGCCTGGCCGACCTCGCCCCGGCGGAACAGCACCGCCGGCTGATGGCGCTGGTGCAGGAGAGCGCCGCCGCCGTCCTGGGCCACCAGGGCGCCGACTCCTTCGACGCCGGCCAGCCGTTCCGCGAGCTCGGCTTCGACTCGCTCAGCGCCGTCAAACTCCGCAACCGGCTGCAGGACTTCACCGGCCTGTCCCTGCCGACCAGCCTGGTCTTCGACTACCCGACCCCGGCCGCACTGGCCGACCACCTGCGCGCCGAACTGCTCGGCGAGCGGCCGGCGGACGGGCAGGCGGCCACGGCGGCCGCCACCGACCCGGACGAGCCGATCGCCATCATCGCCATGAGCACCCGGCTGCCGGGCGGCGTGAACACCCCCGAAGAGCTCTGGACCATGGTCGCGGAGGGGCGGGACGGGCTCTCCGCCTTCCCCACCGACCGGGACTGGGACGTCGACAAGCTGTACCACCCGGACCCGGCCCACCCGGGCACCAGCTACACCCGGGTCGGCGGATTCCTGCACGACGCGGCCCAGTTCGACGCTGGCCTGTTCGGCATCTCGCCGCGTGAGGCGCTCGCCATGGACCCGCAGCAGCGGCTGCTGCTGGAGACCTCCTGGGAGGCACTGGAGCGGGCCGGGATCGACCCGCTCTCCACCCGGGGCCGCGACATCGGCGTCTTCACCGGCATCGTCCACCACGACTACGTGACCCGGCTGCGGCAGGTGCCCGACGACGTGCAGGGCTACGTGATGACCGGGACGTCCTCCAGCGTCGCCTCGGGCCGGGTGTCCTACGTGTTCGGCTTCGAGGGCCCGGCGGTCACCGTGGACACGGCCTGCTCGTCGTCCCTGGTGGCGATGCACCTGGCCGCGCAGGCGCTGCGGCGCGGCGAGTGCTCGATGGCACTGGCCGGCGGCGCGACCGTGATGTCCAGCCCGGACGCCTTCCTGGAGTTCTCGCGGCAGCGCGGCCTCTCCGCCGACGGGCGCTGCAAGGCCTACTCGGCGACGGCCGACGGCACCGGCTGGGCCGAGGGCGTGGGCGTCGTGGTGCTGGAGCGGCTCTCCGAGGCGCGGCGCAACGGGCACCGGATCCTGGCCGTACTGCGCGGCAGCGCGGTGAACCAGGACGGCGCGTCGAACGGTCTGACCGCGCCCAACGGCCCCTCGCAGCAGCGGGTGATCCGCCGGGCGCTGGCGAACGCGGGCCTGAGCGCCGCCGAGGTGGACGTGGTCGAGGGCCACGGCACCGGCACCTCGCTGGGCGACCCGATCGAGGTCCAGGCGCTGCTGGCCACCTACGGCCAGGACCGGCCCGCCGACCGGCCGCTGCGGCTCGGCTCGCTGAAGTCCAACATCGGCCACACCCAGGCGGCGGCGGGTGTCTCCGGCGTGATCAAGATGGTGGAGGCGATGCGGCACGGCGTGATGCCCGCGACCCTGCACGTCACCGAGCCGACCCCGCAGGTGGACTGGGCGGCGGGCGCCGTCGAACTGCTCACCGAGGCACGAGAGTGGCCGCGCGACGGCCGGCCGCGCCGCGCGGCGGTCTCGTCGTTCGGTGCGAGCGGGACCAACGCGCACGTGATCCTGGAGGAGGGCCCCGAGCCGGTCCCCGCGGAGCCGGCCGACGGGCCCGCGCCCGACGCGGTGGTGCCGCTGGTGGTGTCGGCGCGGAGCGCCGCCTCGCTGGCGGGCCAGGCCGGCCGGCTGGTGGCCTTCGTGGAGTCGGCGCAGGCCGCGCCGCTCACCGGAGTCGCCGGGGCACTGATCGCGCGACGGGCGGTACTCGCCGAGCGCGCGGTGGTGGTGGCCGGTTCGCGGTCCGAGGCGCTGGCCGGGCTGGCCGCGCTGGCCCGGGGCGAGCGCAGCCCCGCCGTGGTGACCGGGACCGCCGCGTCCTCCGGCGGACCGGGCCGCACCGTGCTGGTCTTCCCGGGGCAGGGTTCGCAGTGGGTCGGGATGGGGCGTGAACTGCTGGACGCCTCCCCGGTGTTCGCCGAGCGGGTGGCCGCGTGCGCCCGGGCGCTGGACCCGTGGGTGGACTGGTCGCTGGTGGACGTGCTGCGCGGGGACGCGCCGGCCGAGCTGCTGGACCGGGTGGACGTGCTCCAGCCGGCGAGCTTCGCGGTGATGGTCGGCCTGGCCGCCGTCTGGGCCGCGGTCGGCCTGGTGCCCGACGCCGTGCTGGGCCACTCCCAGGGCGAGATCGCGGCGGCCTGCGTGGCCGGTGCGCTGTCCCTGGAGGACGCCGCGCGGATCGTCGCGGTGCGCAGCCAGGTGATCGCCGGCAGCCTCGCCGGGCGCGGCGGGATGGCCTCGGCGGCGCTCTCCGAGGCCGACGCGCTGGTCCGGCTGGCGCCGTGGGCGGACCGCGTGGAGGTCGCCGCGGTCAACAGTCCGACCTCCGTGGTGGTGGCCGGTGACGCCGAGGCGCTGTACGAGGCGCTGGAGGTCCTGGCGGCCGACGGTGTCCGGGTGCGCCGGGTGGCGGTGGACTACGCCTCCCACACCCGCCACGTCGAGGCGATCGAGGACACCCTGGCGAAGGCCTTCGCGGACATCCGCAGCCAGGCCCCGCTGGTCCCGTTCTTCTCCACCGTCACGGGCGAGTGGATCGACGAGGCGGGCGTGCTGGACGGCGGGTACTGGTACCGCAACCTGCGCGGCCAGGTCCGCTTCGGGCCGGCCGTCGCCGCCCTGCTCGGCCAGGGCCACACCGTCTTCGTCGAGGCGAGCGCGCACCCCGTACTGGTCCAGCCGGTCAACGAGATCTTCGACACCGCCGAGGACGACAGCGTCCGGCTGCGCGCCGTCGTCGGCGGCACGCTCCGCCGCGAGGAGGGCGGGCCGCGCCGGCTGCTGGCCTCGATGGCCGAACTCTTCGTCCGGGGCGTCGCCGTGGACTGGACCGGCATCCTGCCGGCCGGGGCCGACGCCCCGCTGGCGGAGCTGCCGACCTACGCCTTCGACCGCCGGCACTTCTGGCTCCAGGAGGGCGAGACGCCCGACGACGCCGCCTCGGCGGCCGAGGGCGCGGACGCCGACTTCTGGGCGGCCGTGGAGCAGACCGACCCCGACTCGCTCGCCCGACTGCTCGACCTGGCCGCGGCCGACCAGCGCGAGGCGCTGCGCACGCTGACCCCCGTCCTGGCCGACTGGCGGGGCCGGCGGCGGCGCCGGTCCAGCGCCGAGAAGCTGCGCTACAACGTCACCTGGCGGCCGCTCGAACGCGAGGCCGTCGGTGTGCCGGGCGGCCGGTGGCTGGTGGTCGTCCCGTCCGGGCGACCGGCGGACGCACCCGTCGACGGCCTGCCGGCCGCGCTGGCCGCGCAGGGCCTCGACCTCGTCACCCTGGAGGTCGCGGCCGAGGAGACCACCCGTGCCCGCCTCACCGAACGGCTGACCGCCGTGCTGGCCGAGCAGGACGTGACCGGCGTGCTCTCGCTGCTCGCGCTCGACCCGGGGACCACCGGGCCGGACGTGAGCGCCACGGTGGCCACCCTCGCGCTGATCCAGGCGCTCGGCGACGCCGCGCCCGGCCGCCCGCTCTGGTGCCTCACCCGGGGCGCCGTGAACATCGGGATCCAGGACACCCTCACCGCACCGGCGCAGGCCGCGCTGTGGGGCCTGGGCCGGGCCGCCGCGCTGGAGTTCCCCGACCGCTGGGGCGGTCTGATCGACCTGCCCGCCGCGCACGACGCCCGGACGGCGCAGTACCTGCTCGGCGCGCTGAACGGCGCCGCCGGCGACGACCAGCTCGCCGTCCGCCGCTCCGGCGTCTACAGCCGCCGGCTGGTCCGCAAGGCCGCGCCGGAGCCCACCACGGGCGGCTGGCAGCCGAGTGGCACCGTGCTGGTGACCGGCGGCGCCGAGGGGCTCGGCCGCAACGCCTCGCTCTGGCTGGCGGAGTCCGGCGCGAGCCGGTTGATCGTCACCACCGGCCCCCGGACGGCCGAGGAGGACCTGGCCGGGCTGCGGGCGGAACTCGCCGCACTGGGCACCGGCACCACCGTGGTGGCCTGCGCCGACGCCGACCGGGACGCACTCACCCGGCTGGTCGCCGAGGCGCCCGCGGACCAGCCGCTCACCGCCGTGCTGCACGCGGCCGACATGGCCTGGACCGGCTCCGTCACCGACACCGGCGCGGCGGACCTCGCCGAGGTCTTCGCCGCCAAGGTGGACACCGCCTTCTGGCTCGACGAGCTGTTCGCCGACACCCCGCTCGACGCGTTCGTCGTCTTCTCCTCGATCGCCAGCGTCTGGGGCGGCGGCGGGCAGGGCGTCTCCGGCGCGGCCAACACCGTGCTGGACGCGCTGGTCGAGTGGCGTCGCGGACGCGGCCTGCGGGCGACCTCGATCGCCTGGGGCGCCCTCGACCAGGTCGGCGCCGGGATGGACGAGGCGACCCTCGCCCAGCTGCGCCGCCGGGGCGTCCTGCCGATGGCCCCGCAGGTCGCGATGACCGCCTTCGAGCAGGCGGTGCGGGCGCACGAGAAGTTCGTCACGGTGGCCGACATGGACTGGGACGCCTTCATCCCGGCGTTCACCTCCGTCCGGGCCAGCCCGCTCTTCGCCGACCTCCCCGAGGCCGACGCCGCGCTGCGGGCCTCCCAGCCGGACAGCGGGAACAGCGACACCACCTCCTCGCTGGTGGACTCGCTGCGGGCCGTCCCGGAGGCGGAGCAGGGCCGGATCCTGCTGAAGCTGGTCTGCGGCCACGCCGCGACCGTCCTCGGCCACAGCGGCGCCGAGAGCATCGGCCCGCTGCAGGCCTTCCAGGAGGTCGGCTTCGACTCGCTGGCCGCCGTCAACCTGCGCAACAGCCTGCACGTCGCCACCGGCCTGCGGCTGCCCGCGACCCTGATCTTCGACTACCCCACCCCGGACGCCCTCGTCGGCTACCTGCGCGCCGAACTCCTGCGGGACACCGGCGACGACCTCGACGGGCGGGAGGACGACCTGCGGCGCGCGCTCGCGGACGTCCCGTTCGCCCGCTTCAAGGAGGCCGGCCTCCTGGACACCCTGCTCGCCCTCGTCGAGACCGAGGACGCCCCCGCACCCGACGCGGCGGCCGAACCGGCCGAGGACGACGCCGACCTGATCGATGCCATGGACGTCGCCGACCTGGTGCAGCGCGCCCTCGGCCGGAACTGACCCGGACGCCCGGCGACCACCCGTTCCACCCCGAACTGCCCCGAACCGCCCCGATGACCCGGTACGACCAGCTGACCACTGACAGCGGACTGACACGGAGGACGTAGGAACATGACGACGCCGGACGAGCAGATCGTCAACGCACTTCGTGCCTCGCTGAAGGAGAACGCGCGGCTCCAGCAGGAGAACCAGAAGCTCCTGGAGGCCCCTGCCGAGCCCATCGCCATCGTGTCGATGGCCTGCCGGTACGCGGGCGGGATCCGTACCCCCGAGGACCTCTGGCGGGTCGTCACCGACGGCACCGACGTGTACACCGCGTTCCCCGAGGACCGGGGCTGGGACCTCGAAGGCCTCTACCACCCGGACCCGGACAACCCCGGCACCACCTACGTCCGCGAGGGCGCGTTCCTGCACGACGCCGGCCAGTTCGACGCCGGGTTCTTCGGCATCTCGCCGCGCGAGGCGCTCGCCATGGACCCGCAGCAGCGGCAGCTGCTGGAGGTGTCCTGGGAGGCCCTGGAGCGGGCCGGCATCGCCCCGCACTCCGTCCGGGGCACCGACATCGGCGTGTTCGCCGGCATCGTGCACCAGGACTACGCCCCGGACCTCAGCGGCTACGAGGGCTTCCTCAGCCTGGAGCGGGCCCTGGGCACCGCCGGCGGCGTCGCCTCCGGCCGGGTCGCCTACTCGCTCGGGCTGGAGGGCCCGGCGGTCACCGTCGACACCATGTGCTCCTCCTCGCTGGTCGCCATCCACCTGGCCGCCCAGGCGCTGCGCCGCGGCGAGTGCTCGATGGCGCTGGCCGGCGGTGCGACCGTGATGTCCACCCCGGGCGGCTTCGTGGGCTTCGCCCGCCAGCGCGGCCTGGCCTTTGACGGCCGCTGCAAGTCCTACGCGGCCTGCGCCGACGGCTCCAGCTGGGCCGAGGGCGCCGGTGTCGTCCTGCTGGAGAAGCTCTCCCGGGCCAGGGAGCTCGGCCACCGCGTGCTGGCGGTCGTCCGGGGCTCCGCGCTCAACCAGGACGGCGCCTCCAACGGTCTGACCGCGCCCAACGGCCCCGCCCAGCAGCGGGTCATCCGCAAGGCGCTGGACAGCGCCAACCTGTCCACGGGCGACATCGACATGGTCGAGGGCCACGGCACCGGCACCGTCCTCGGCGACCCGATCGAGGCACAGGCGCTGGTGGCAACGTACGGGCAGGACCGCGTGGACGGCCGGGAACCGCTGCGGCTCGGCTCGGTCAAGTCGGTGATCGGCCACACCCAGGCGGCCTCCGGGGTCGCCGGTGTGATCAACATGGTGCAGGCGCTGCGGCACGGCGTGATGCCGGCCACCCGGCACGTCGACGCGCCCACCCCGCAGGTGGACTGGACGGCGGGCGCCGTCGAGCTGCTGACCGAGACCCGGCCCTGGCCGGAGACCGGGCGGCCGCGCCGGGCCGGGGTCTCCTCCTTCGGCGCCAGCGGCACCAACGCGCACCTGATCCTGGAGCAGGTGCCCGAGGAGGAGCCCGCCCAGGCCGCGGCCGCGCCCGACGCCGTGGTGCCGCTGGTGGTCTCGGCGGCCTCCGCAGGGTCCCTGACGGGCCAGGCCGAGCGGCTGGTCTCCTTCCTCGACGCCGCGGAGGGGGTCTCCCTCGCCGGTGTGGCGGGGACGCTGGCCACCCGGCGCGCGGTGCTCGGCGAGCGGGCGGTGCTGGTGGCCGGTTCGCGGGACGAGGCGCTGGCCGGGCTGGCCGCGCTGGCCCGGGGCGAATCCGCCGCCGGGCTGGTGACGGGGAGCGCGACCGGGGCGGGCAAGCTCGTCCTGGTCTTCCCGGGGCAGGGTTCGCAGTGGGTCGGCATGGGCCGTGAACTGCTGGACTCCTCCCCGGTGTTCGCCGCGCGCGTCGCGGAGTGCGCGGCGGCGCTGGAGCGCTGGGTGGACTGGTCGCTGGAGGACGTGCTGCGCGGTGAGGCCCCGGCCGAGCTGCTGGAGCGCGTCGACGTGCTCCAGCCGGCCAGCTTCGCGGTGATGGTCGGTCTGGCGGCGGTCTGGGCGTCCGTGGGCGTGCTGCCGGACGCGGTGGTCGGGCACTCCCAGGGCGAGATCGCGGCGGCCTGCGTGGCCGGTGCGCTGTCGCTGGAGGACGCCGCGCGGATCGTGGCGGTGCGCAGCCAGGTGATCGCGGGCAGCCTCGCCGGACGCGGCGGGATGGCCTCGGTGGCGCTCTCCGAGACCGACGCCGTCGAGCGGCTGGAGCGCTGGGCGGACCGCGTCGAGGTCGCCGCCGTCAACGGCCCGGCGTCCGTGGTGGTCGCCGGTGACGCGGAGGCCCTCGACGAGGCCCTCGACGCGCTGGAGGACCAGGGCGTGCGGGTGCGGCGGATCGCGGTGGACTACGCCTCCCACTCCCGGCACGTCGAGGCGATCCAGGAGACCCTCGGCGAGGCCTTCGCGGACATCCGCAGCCAGGCCCCGCTGGTCCCGTTCTTCTCCACCGTCACCGGCGAGTGGATCGACGGGGCGGGCGCGCTGGACGGCGGCTACTGGTACCGCAACCTGCGCGGCCAGGTCCGCTTCGGCCCGGCGATCACCGCGCTGCTCGACGCCGGCCACACCGTCTTCGTCGAGTCCAGCGCCCACCCGGTCCTGGTCCAGCCGATCAGCGAGCTGGTGGACGCCGCCGACGCCTCGGCCGTGGTCACCGGCTCGCTGCGGCGCGACGAGGGCGGCCCGCGCCGCCTGCTGACCTCGATGGCCGAACTCTTCGTCCGGGGCGTCGCCGTGGACTGGACCGGCATCCTGCCGGCCGGGGCCGACACCGCCCTGGTCGACCTGCCGACCTACGCCTTCGACCACCAGCACTACTGGCTCCAGCTGACCGGATCGGCCACCGACGCCGCCTCGCTGGGCCTCACCGGCACCGACCACCCGCTGCTCGGCGCGGTGGTGCGGCTGCCGCAGTCGGACGGGCTGGTCTTCACCTCCCGGCTGTCGCTGCGCACCCACCCCTGGCTCGCCGACCACGCCATGCAGGGCGTGGTGATCGTCCCCGGCACCGTCTACGTCGACCTGGCGGTGCGCGCGGGCGACGAGTTCGGCTGCGGCATCCTCGAAGAGCTGGTCATCGAGGCCCCGCTGGTGCTGCCCGAGCAGGGCGGCGTGCGGGTCCAGGTCGCCGTCGGCGGCCCCGGCCCGACCGGCTCCCGGACGGTGGACGTCTACTCGCTGCGCGAGGACGCCGCCGGCGAGGACGGCGACGGCGAGTGGACCAGGCACGCGACCGGTCTGCTCTCGTCCGCCGCCCCGAGCGGCAGCACCACGCCCGCCGTGGACTTCGCCGCCTGGCCGCCGGCCGGCGCCGAGCCCGTGGAGATCGAGGACTTCTACACCGACCTGGTCGTCCGCGGCTACTCCTACGGCCCGGCGTTCCAGGGCCTGCGGGCGGTCTGGCGGCGCGGCGAGGAGCTCTTCGCCGAGGCCGTGCTGCCGCCGGAGCAGCGGGAGCACGCCGACCGGTTCGGGATCCACCCCGCCCTGCTGGACGCCGCCCTGCACACCAACGCGTTCACCAACCCGGAGGACGGCCGCAACGTGCTGCCGTTCGCCTGGAACGGGCTGGTGCTGCACGCGCTGGGCGCCTCCGCGCTGCGGGTGCGGGTCGCCCCCCGGGGCACCGACGCGCTGTCCTTCCAGGCCGCCGACGAGGCCGGCGAGCTGGTCCTGACGATGGACTCGCTGGTCTCGCTGCCGGTCTCCGCCGAGCAGTTGGGCAGCGCGGCCGGCCAGGACGGCCGGGACTCGCTGTTCCGGGTCGAGTGGACCGGGCTGCCCGCGCCCGAGGGCGCCACGGCCGCGCCGGTCTGGGCCCCGCTGTCCGGACCGGAGGACGTGGCCGCGCTGGCCGCCCGCGAGAACGTGCCGGCGGTCGCCGTGCTGGACGCGACCGCGGCCGACGCCGAGGCCGACCCGCTGGAGCTCACCTGCCGGGTGCTGGCCGCGATCCAGGCCTGGACGGCCGCGCCGGGCCTGGCCGAGGCCCGCCTGGTGGTCGCCACCCGGGGCGCCGTCCCGGCCGGCGGCGAGGCCGCCGTGACCGACCCGGCCGGCGCCGCCGTCTGGGGCCTGGTCCGCGCCGCCCAGGCAGAGAACCCGGACCGGATCGTCCTGGTCGACCTCGACCCCGCCGCCGCGGCCGGGGCGGGAGCCGTCCTCGGGGCGGTGCTGGCCTCCGGCGAGCCGCAGGTCGCGGTGCGCGGCACGGCGCTCTCCGCCTCCCGCCTGGTGCGCGCCGACGCCGCCCCGGAGGAGGCCCCTGCCACCGCCTTCGACCCGGACGGCACCGTCCTGGTCACCGGCGGCACCGGCTCGCTGGGCGCCGTGGTCGCCCGCCACCTGGTCACCGAGCACGGCGTCCGGCACCTGGTGCTGGCCGGCCGCCGGGGCCCCGCCGCCGAGGGCGCCGACGAACTGGCCGACGAACTCGCCGGACTCGGCGCCACGGTGTCGGTCGTCGCGAGCGACGTCACCGACCGGGAGGCGGTGGCCGCGCTGCTGACCGCCGTCCCGGCCGAACACCCGCTGACCGGCCTCGTCCACCTGGCCGGCATCCTGGACGACGGGGTGATCGGCGCGCTGACGCCGGAGCGGATCGCCGGGGTCTTCGCGCCCAAGGCGACCGCGGTGCGCCACCTGGACGAGCTGACCCGGGAACTCGCCCCGCAGCTGCGGACGTTCGTGGTCTTCTCGTCCGCCGCCGCGCTGCTCGGCTCGGCCGGCCAGGGCAGCTACGCCGCCGCCAACGCCTACCTCGACGCCCTGATGACCCGCCGTCGGGCCGGCGGACTGCCCGGTCTCTCGCTGGCCTGGGGCCTCTGGGAGCAGAGCACCGGCCTGACCGCCCACCTGAGCGAGGTCGACCAGGCCCGGATGAGCCGCGGCGGCGTCCTGGCGCTGACCCCGGCCGAGGGCCTGGCCCACTTCGACACCGGCCTGCGGGCCGAGCAGGCGCTGCTCGTCCCGATCAAGCTCGACCTGCGGGCGCTGCGCTCGGACACCGCGTCCGGCGGCGCCGTCCCGCACATGCTGCGCAGCCTGGTGCGGAGCGGGCGCCGGGTGGCACGGACCGCCGCCGGGGACGGCAGCGGGCTGGTCCGCCGCCTGGCGGGGAAGTCCGAGGCCGAGCAGGAGAGCATCCTGCTGGGCATCGTCCAGGCCGAGGCCACTGCGGTGCTCGGCTTCAACGGCCACGAACTGGCCCAGGGCACCCGGGGCTTCAGCGACATCGGCTTCGACTCGCTCACCGCGGTAGAGCTCCGCAACCGGCTGAGCGCCGCGACCGGGGTCAAGCTGCCCGCCACCCTGATCTTCGACTACCCCACGCCGGTGGCGCTCGCCCGCTTCCTGCGCGAGGAGCTCGGCGACACCGCGGCCGGTGCCGCCGCCGCCCCCACCGTGGTCGCGGCCGACCCGGACGAGCCGATCGCCATCGTCGGCATGGCCTGCCGGCTGCCCGGCGGCGTGGTCGACCCCGAGGGCCTGTGGCGCCTGGTGCACGAGGGCCGCGACGGCATGGTGGGCTTCCCGGACAACCGCGGCTGGAACCTCGACGAGCTCTTCGACGACGACGCCGCGAAGCCCGGCACCTCCTACGTCCACAAGGGCGGCTTCCTGCGCGACGCCGGGGAGTTCGACGCCGAGTTCTTCGGGATCTCGCCGCGCGAGGCGCTGGCGATGGACCCGCAGCAGCGGCTGCTGCTGGAGGCCTCGTGGGAGGCGCTGGAGCGGGCCGGCATCAACCCCGGCACGGCGCGGGGCGGCAACATCGGCGTCTTCTCCGGTGTCTCCATCCACGACTACGTCGAGTCGCTGACCAGCATGCCCGCCGAGCTCGAAGGCTTCGTCACCACCGCGACCGCGGGCAGTGTGGCCTCCGGCCGGGTCTCCTACGTGTTCGGCTTCGAGGGCCCGGCGGTCACCGTGGACACGGCGTGCTCCTCCTCGCTGGTGGCGATCCACCTGGCCGCGCAGGCGCTGCGGTCCGGCGAGTGCTCGCTGGCGCTGGCCGGCGGCGTCGCCGTGATGGGCTCGCCGGTCGGCGTCCTCGGCATGTCGCGCCAGCGCGGCCTCGCCGCCGACGGCCGGGTCAAGGCGTTCTCGGCGGGCGCCGACGGCACCATCCTCTCCGAGGGCGTCGGCATCGTGGTCCTGGAGCGGCTCTCCGAGGCCCGGCGCAACGGGCACCAGGTGCTCGCGGTGCTGCGCGGCAGCGCGGTGAACCAGGACGGCGCCTCCAACGGTCTGACCGCGCCCAACGGCCCCTCGCAGCAGCGGGTGATCCGCAAGGCGCTGGCCAACGCGGGCCTGGCCGCCTCGGACATCGACGCGGTGGAGGCGCACGGCACCGGAACGGCGCTGGGCGACCCGATCGAGGCGCAGGCCCTGCTGGCCACCTACGGCCGGGACCGCGACCCGGAGCGGCCGCTCTGGCTCGGCTCGCTGAAGTCCAACATCGGCCACACCCAGGCCGCGGCCGGTGTCGCGGCCGTCATCAAGATGGTGCAGGCGCTGCGGCACGGCGTGCTGCCCTCCACACTGAACGTCAGCGCGCCGACCCCGGAGGTGGACTGGTCCGCCGGTGCGGTCGAGCTGCTGACCGAGGCGCGCGACTGGGCCGCCGGCGGCCGGCCGCGCCGGGCCGGGATCTCCTCCTTCGGGATCAGCGGCACCAACGCGCACCTGATCCTGGAGGAGTCCGCCGAGGTGCCGGCCGTCGAGCCGGCGGCGGGCGACGTGCTGCCGGGCGCCGACACGGTGCCGCTGGTGGTGTCGGCCGCCTCGACCGGCTCGCTGGCCGGTCAGGCCGCGCGCCTGGCGGCCTTCCTCGACGCGGCGGACCGGCCGTCGCTCGCCGCCACGGCGAACGCGCTGCTGTCCCGGCGCGCGCTGCTCTCCGAGCGCGCGGTGCTGGTGGCCGGTTCGACGGAGGAGGCGCTGGCCGGACTGGGCGCGCTGGCCCGGGGCGAGTCGGCTCCCGCCCTGGTGACCGGCGGTTCGCTCGGCTCGGCCGGCGCGGGCCGGACGGTCCTGGTGTTCCCGGGGCAGGGTTCGCAGTGGGCCGGGATGGGGCGTGAACTGCTGGACGCCTCCCCGGTGTTCGCCGAGCGGATCGCGGAGTGCGCCCGGGCGCTGAGCCCCTGGGTGGACTGGTCGCTGGAGGAGGTGCTGCGCGGCGAGGCCCCGGCCGAGCTGCTGGACCGGGTGGACGTGCTCCAGCCGGCCAGCTTCGCGGTGATGGTCGGTCTGGCCGCCGTCTGGGCGTCCGTGGGCGTGCTGCCGGACGCCGTGCTGGGCCACTCCCAGGGCGAGATCGCGGCAGCCTGCGTCGCCGGTGCGCTGTCGCTGGAGGACGCCGCCCGGATCGTCGCGGTGCGCAGCCAGGTGATCGCCGGTCAGCTGGCCGGTCGCGGTGGCATGGCGTCGGTCGCGCTCCCCGAGAGCGAGGCGCTGACTCGCCTGGAGCGCTGGGCGGACCGCGTCGAGGTCGCGGCCGTCAACGGCCCGGCCTCCGTCGTGGTGGCCGGTGACGCCGAGGCCTTGGACGAGGCGCTGGAGGTCCTCGCGGCCGACGGCGTGCGGGTGCGCCGGGTCGCGGTGGACTACGCCTCCCACACCCGTCATGTCGAGGCGATCGAGGAGACCCTGGCGGAGGCCTTCGCGGACATCCGCAGCCAGGCCCCGCTGGTGCCGTTCCTCTCCACCGTCACCGGTGAGTGGATCGACCAGGCGGGCGTGCTGGACGGCGGGTACTGGTACCGCAACCTGCGCGGCCAGGTCCGCTTCGGCCCCGCCGTCGCCGCGCTGCTCGAAGCGGGCCACACCGTCTTCGTCGAGTCCAGCGCCCACCCGGTGCTGGTCCAGCCGATCAACGAGATCGTGGACGAGGCCGCGGCCGACGCCCTGGTCACCGGCTCGCTTCGACGGGACGAGGGCGGCCCGCGCCGGCTGTTCCTGTCGATGGCCGAACTCTTCGTCCGCGGCGTGGCCGTGGACTGGAGCGGCGTGCTGCCCACCGGCACCGCCCCGCTCGACCTGCCGACCTACGCCTTCGACCACCGGCACTACTGGCTGCAGACCGCCCCGGCCACCGACGCGGCCTCGCTCGGCCAGGCCACCGTCGACCACCCGCTGATCGGCGCCGTCGTCCGGCTGCCGCAGTCGGACGGGCTGGCGTTCACCTCCCGGCTGTCGCTGCGCACCCACCCCTGGCTGGCCGACCACGGCGTCGGCGGGGTCGTCCCCGTCCCCGGCGCCGCGCTGGTCGAGCTGGCCGTCCGCGCCGGTGACGAGGTCGGTTGCGGCACCCTCGACGAGCTGGTGATCGAGGCCCCGCTGGTGCTGCCCGAGCACGGCGGCGTCCGGGTCCAGGTCACCGTCGGCGGCCCCGACGGGAGCGGTGCCCGCAGCGTCGACGTCTACGCCGCCCGCGAGGACGCCGACGACGACACCGGCGCCTGGACCAGGCACGCCACCGGCCGGCTCTCCCCTGCGGCGGCCCGCACCGAGGCGCACGCCGACCTCGTCGTCTGGCCGCCCACCGGCGCCCGGCAGGCGCGTGCCGACGAGCTCTACGACGACCTGCTCCGCCTCGGCTACGCCCTCGGCCCGGCCTTCCAGGGCGTCCGCGGGCTCTGGCGGCGCGGCGAGGAGGTCTTCGCCGAGGTCGCGCTGCCCGAGGACCAGCGCGCCGACGCCGGCCGCTTCGGCATCCACCCGGCGCTGCTGGACGCCGCCCTCCAGTCCGGCCTGCGGCACGCCGCCGTGGCCGACGGGACCGCGGGCGGACCGCGGCTCTGGCAGCCGGCCGAATGGACCGGCCTGACGCTGCACGCCGCCGGCGCCTCGGCGCTGCGGGTGCGGCTCGCGCCGTCCGACCGGAACGGGCTCTCGCTGGAGGCCGCCGACGAGACGGGCGGCCCGGTCCTGACCCTGGAGGCGCTCGCCTTCCTGCCGGTCTCCGCCGAGCAGCTCTCGTCCGCCGCGGCGGACGCCGGCCCGGACGCCCTCTTCCGGGTGGACTGGACCGACCTGCCCGAGACCCCCGCCGGCGGCGAGACGCTGCCGCCGTGGGTGCCGCTGTTCCACGCGGACGAGGTGCAGATCCTCGCCGACAACGTCACCTCCCCGGTGGTCGCGCTGGTGGAGGCGACCGACCGGCGCGGCGACGCCCTGGCCCTGACCGACCGGATCCTGGACCTCGTCCAGACCTGGCTGGCCGCACCGAGCCTGGAGGACTCCCGGCTGGTGCTGGTGACCCGGGGCGCGGTGCCGGCCGGCGGCGACGCCGCGGTGACCGACCCGGCGGGCGCCGCCGTCTGGGGCCTGATCCGCGCCGCCCAGGCGGAGAACCCGGACCGGCTCGTCCTGATCGACACCGACACCGCCACCGACCTCACCTCCGGCACCGACGTCGAGCCGCTGCTCACCGCCGTGCTGGGCTCCGGCGAGCCGCAGGTCGCCGTCCGGGCCGGGGTGCTCTCCGCACCGCGGCTGGTCCGCGCGGCCGGTGGCGACGCGACCGGCGCCGAACCGGCCTTCCGCCCGGACGGGACCGTCCTGGTCACCGGTGGCACCGGCTCGCTGGGCGCGCTGGTGGCCCGGCACCTGGTCACCGAGCACGGCGTCCGGCACCTGGTGCTGGCCAGCCGGAGCGGCCTCGGGGCCGAGGGCGCGCCGGAGCTGGTGGCCGAACTGGACGGGCTGGGCGCGGCGGTGACGGTCGCCGCCTGCGACGTGACCGACCGGGAGGCGGTGGCCGCGCTGCTGGCCGCCGTCCCGGCCGAGCACCCGCTGACCGGCGTCGTGCACACCGCCGGTGTGCTGGACGACGGCGTGATCGGCGCACTGACGCCCGAGCGGATCGCCGGGGTCTTCGCGCCCAAGGTGACCGCCGTACAGCACCTGCACGAGCTGACCCGTGACCTCGACCTGACGGCCTTCGCGGTGTTCTCCTCCGCCGCCGGCCTGTTCGGCTCGGCTGGCCAGGGCAACTACGCGGCCGCCAACGCCTACCTGGACGCCCTGATGGCCCGCCGGCGGGCCGACGGGCTGCCCGGTGTCTCGCTGGCCTGGGGCCTGTGGGAGCAGAGCACCGGCCTGACCGCGCACCTGAGCGAGCTGGACCAGGCCCGGATGAGCCGCGGCGGCGTCCTGGCGCTGACCCCGGCCGAGGGCCTGGCCCTGTTCGACGCGGCCCTGCACGCCGACCGGGCCCTGGTCGTGCCGATCAAGCTCGACCTGCGGGCGGCCCGCGCCGACGCGGCCTCCGGCGGCGCCGTCCAGCCGCTGATGCGGGGTCTGGTCCGGGCCGGCCGGCAGGCCGTCCGGGCGGCGGCCGCCCAGCGTAGCGGCGGCGGGCTGGCGGACCGGCTGGCCGGGCTGTCGGCCAGCGAGCAGGAGGCCCTGCTGCTCGACCTGGTCCGCGGCCAGGTGGCGACCGTCCTCGGCCACGCCGGGGCGGACAGCGTCAAGGCGGAGAAGGCGTTCAAGGACGCCGGCTTCGACTCGCTGACCTCCGTCGAACTGCGCAACCGGGTCCGTGAGGCGACCGGCCTCAACCTGCCCACCACCGTCGTCTTCGACTACCCGACCCCGCTCGCCCTGGCCCGCCACCTGCACGGCGCGTTCGGCCACGTGGCCGCCGCGGCCGGGCCCGCGGCGCCGGCCGTCCTGGCCGCCGACCCCGACGAGCCGATCGCGATCGTCGGCATGGCCTGCCGGCTGCCCGGCGGCGTGGCGAGCCCGGAGGACCTCTGGCGGCTGGTCGCCGACGGCCGGGAGGCCCTCTCCCCGTTCCCGGAGGACCGCGGCTGGGACCTGGACGGCCTGTTCGACGCCGACCCCGGCCGGATCGGCACCTCCTACGTCGACCGGGGCGGCTTCCTGCACGAGGCCGGCCTGTTCGACGCCGGGTTCTTCGGGATCTCGCCGCGTGAGGCGCTCGCGATGGACCCGCAGCAGCGGCTGCTGCTGGAGGCGTCCTGGGAGGCGCTGGAGCGGGCGGGCATCGACCCGGCCGCGCTGAAGGGCACCGACGTCGGCGTCTTCTCCGGCGTCATGAGCCAGGGCTACGGGTTCGGCGGCGAGGTGCCGCCGGAGCTGAGCGGCTTCACCGCGACGGGCTCCGCCGGCAGCGTGGCCTCCGGCCGGGTCTCCTACGTGTTCGGGTTCGAGGGCCCGGCGGTCACCGTGGACACGGCCTGCTCGTCGTCGCTGGTGGCGATCCACCTGGCCGCCCAGGCGCTGCGCCAGGGCGAGTGCTCGATGGCGCTGGCCGGCGGCGCCACGGTGCTGGCCAACCCGCACACCTTCGTGGAGTTCTCCCGCCAGCAGGCGCTCTCGCCCGACGGCCGCTGCAAGGCCTTCTCCTCGACGGCGGACGGCACCGGCTGGGCCGAGGGCGCGGGTGTGGTGGTGCTGGAGCGGCTCTCCGAGGCACGACGCAAGGGGCACCGGGTGCTCGCGGTGGTCCGAGGCTCGGCGGTGAACCAGGACGGCGCGTCCAACGGGCTGACCGCGCCCAACGGGCCCTCGCAGCAGCGGGTGATCCGCAAGGCGCTGGCCAACGCGGGCCTGTCCACCGTCGAGGTGGACGCGGTCGAGGCGCACGGCACCGGCACGGTGCTGGGTGACCCGATCGAGGCGCAGGCCCTGCTGGCCACCTACGGCCAGGACCGGGAACCCGGGCGTCCGCTCTGGCTCGGGTCCGTGAAGTCCAACCTGGGGCACGCGCAGGCGGCCGCCGGGGTCGCCGGTGTGATCAAGATGGTGGAGGCCCTGCGCCACGGCGTCCTGCCGCCCACCCTGCACGTCGAGGAGCCCTCGACCGAGGTGGACTGGCAGGCCGGCGCGGTCGAGCTGCTGACCGAGGCGCGGGACTGGCCGGAGACCGGCCGACCGCGGCGTGGCGGGGTCTCCGCCTTCGGCGTCAGCGGGACGAACGCGCACCTGATCCTGGAGCAGGCCCCGGTCGAGGCCGAGGCGCAGGCCGTCGTGGTCGAGAACGCTCCGGCCGGTACGGTGCCGCTGGTGCTGTCGGCGAAGAGCGCGGGCTCGCTGGCCGGGCAAGCCGACCGCCTGGCGCCCTTCGTCGAGACCTCCGGGGCGGGGGCGGCGGAGATCGCCGCCGCCCTGCTGGCCCAGCGGGCGCTGCTGTCGGAGCGCGCGGTGGTGCTGGCGGGCTCGCCGGAGGAGGCGCTGGCCGGGCTGAGCGCCCTGGCGCGGGGTGAGAGCAGCCCCGTCCTGGTGACGGGCACGGTGTCCGACACCGACCGGACGGTGCTGGTGTTCCCGGGGCAGGGGTCGCAGCGGGTCGGAATGGGCCGTGAGCTGGCCGAGCGGTACCCGGTGTTCGCCGAGGCCTTCGACGCGGCCTGCGAGGCGCTGGACGCGCAGTTGGCGGGGTGGACCGACCACCCCGTCAAGGACGTGGTGCTCGGCACGGCCGGATCCCTCGACCAGACCGTCTACACCCAGGCCGGGTTGTTCGCGGTGGAGACGGCGCTGTTCCGGCTGATCGAGTCCTGGGGCGTCCGGCCGGACGCCGTCATGGGCCACTCGATCGGGGAGATCACGGCCGCGCACGTGGCCGGGGTGCTCTCGCTCGGCGACGCGGCGGCGGTGGTCGCCGCACGCGGTCGGTTGATGCAGGCGCTGCCCTCGGGCGGTGCGATGGTGGCGGTCGCCGCGACCGAGGCCGAGGTCGCCGAACTCCTCGGTGACGGCGTGGACCTGGCGGCGGTGAACGGCCCGTCGTCGGTGGTCCTCTCCGGTGAGGAGGCGGCCGTGCTGAAGGCCGCCGAGAGCCTGAAGGCACAGGGCCGCAAGGTCAAGCAGCTGACCGTCTCGCACGCCTTCCACTCGGCGCTGATGGAGCCGATGCTGGCGGAGTTCGCCACCGCCCTGGCCAACGTGTCGTGGGGCGAGCCCAAGCTCGCGGTGATCTCCAACGTCACCGGCCGCGTCGCCGAGCCCGGCCAACTGGCCGATCCCGCCTACTGGGTGGACCACGTGCGCCGCCCGGTCCGGTTCGCCGAGGGCGTCGCCGCGGCGGCCGGACCGGGCGGAGCGCTCTTCGTCGAGCTGGGCCCCGGCGCCGCGCTCAGCAGCGCGGTGGCGGAGTCCGCCGGGGAGGACGCGGTCTGCGTCGCCGCCCTGCGCGACGGCCGCCCCGAGGCGCACACCGTACTGACCGCGGTGGCCGAACTCTTCGTCCGGGGCGTCGCGGTGGACTGGACCGGCCTCCTGCCCACCGGCACCGCCCACCTGGAGCTGCCGACCTACGCCTTCGACCACCGGCACTACTGGCTGCAGACCACCGCCGCCACCGACGCGGTCTCGCTCGGCCAGGTCACGGCCGACCACCCGCTGCTCGGCGCGGTGGTGGAGGTGCCCGAGACGGGCGGGGTGCTCTGCACGTCCCGGCTGTCGCTGCGCACGCACGCCTGGCTCGCCGACCACGCCGTCGGCGGGGTCGTGCTGGTCCCCGGCACCGGCCTGGTGGAGCTGGCCGTCCGGGCCGGCGACGTGGTCGCCGCCGGCGGGCTCGACGAACTGGTCATCGAGGCACCGCTGGTGGTGCCCGAGCACGGCGGAGTCCGGATCCAGGTCGCCGTCGGCGGCCCCGACGAGGACGGCACGCGGACCGTCGCGGTCTACTCGGCCCGCGAGGACGCGGCCGGCGAGATCGGCCCGGACGCCTGGACCAGGCACGCGGCCGGCACCCTGACGGCGGCCCCGGCCGACCGCCCGGCGGCGCCCGGCTTCGACACCACCGCCTGGCCGCCGGCCGGCGCGGAGCCCGTGGAGCTCGACGTCGCCGGCTTCTACGAGGACCTCGCCCGGCACGGCTACGCCTACGGCCCGGCGTTCCAGGGCCTCCAGGCCGTCTGGCGGCGCGGCGAGGAGCTCTTCGCCGAGGTCGCCCTGCCGGACGAGCGGCGCGACGAGGCCGCCCGCTTCGGCATCCACCCGGCGCTGCTCGACGCGGCCCTGCACACCCAGGCGTTCGCCCAGCCCGAGGACGGCCACAACGTCCTGCCGTTCGCCTGGAACGGGCTGGTGCTGCACGCCGCCGGCGCGGGCGCCGTCCGGGTCCGGATCGCCCCGCAGGGGCCGGACAAGCTCGCGCTGACCGCGGTCGACGAGGCCGGCGGCGCCGTCCTGACGGTGGACTCGGTGACCTTCCGGCCGGTGGACGTCGAGCAGCTGGACACCGCCGCGGCCGCGGACGAGGGCCGCGACGCACTGTTCCGCCTGGAGTGGAGCACACTGCCGGCGGCCGCGGCCGCGGCGGCGCCCTCCTGGGTGCCGGTCGCCACCGGCGAGGAGGTGGCCGCGCTGGCCGCGCTGGCCGCCGAGGCCCCCGCCGTCGCCGTCCTGGAGGCCCACGGCGGCGAGGGCGCCGACCAGGTGCTCGCCCTGACCGCACAGGCCCTGGAGGTCGTCCAGGCCTGGCTGGCCGACGCGGCCTTCGAGGACGCGCGGCTCGTGGTGGTCACCCGGGGCGCGGTGCCGGCCGGCACCGACGCCGACGTCACCGACCCGGCGGGCGCGGCGGTCTGGGGCCTGCTGCGCACCGCGCAGGCCGAGAACCCGGACCGGATCGTCCTGCTCGACCTCGACCCGGACACCGACGGCTCCTTCACCACCGTGCTCGGCGCCGTCCTGGCCGCCGACGAGCCGCAGGTCGCCGTCCGGGCGGCGGCGCTCTCCGTGCCGCGCCTGGTCCGGGCGCAGGCCCGGCCCGCGACGGAGGCACCCGAGGCGTTCCGCCCGGACGGGACCGTCCTGGTCACCGGTGGCACCGGCTCGCTGGGCGCGCTGCTGGCCCGGCACCTGGTCACCGAGCACGGCGTCCGGCACCTGGTGCTGGCCAGCCGGAGCGGCCTCGGCGCCGAGGGCGCGCCGGAGCTGGTGGCCGAACTGGACGGGCTGGGCGCGGCGGTGACGGTCGCCGCCTGCGACGTGACCGACCGGGAGGCGGTGGCCGCGCTGCTGGCCGCCGTCCCGGCCGAGCACCCGCTGACCGGCGTCGTGCACACCGCCGGTGTGCTGGACGACGGCGTGATCGGCGCACTGACGCCCGAGCGGCTGGCCCGCGTGTTCGCCCCGAAGGTGACCGCCGTGAGCCACCTGGACGAGCTCACCCGTGACCTCGACCTGACGACCTTCGCGGTGTTCTCCTCCGCCTCCGGCCTGTTCGGCTCGGCCGGCCAGGGCAACTACGCGGCGGCCAACGCCCACCTCGACGCCCTGGCGCACCGGCGCCGGGCGGCGGGCCTGCCCGGTACGTCCCTCGCCTGGGGCCTCTGGGAGCAGATCAGCGGCATGACCGCCCACCTGGGCGCCGCCGACCAGGCCCGGATGAGCCGCGGCGGGGTCCTGCCGATCGGCCCGGCCGAGGGCATGCGGCTGTTCGACGCGGCGCTGCGGACCGACACGGCGCTGGTCGTGCCGATCAAGCTCGACCTGCGGTCGCTGCGGGCCGACGCGGCCGCCGGCCGCACCGCCCAGCCGCTGCTGCGCGGACTGGTGCGCTCCGGGCGGCAGTTGGCCCGGACCGCGGCCGGTGACAGCGGCGGGCTGACCCGCCGGCTCGCCGGCCTGGCCCCGGCGGCGCAGGAGGCCCTGCTGCTGGACCTGGTCCGCGGCCAGGTGGCGACCGTGCTCGGTCACGCCGGGCCCGACCAGGTCGGCCCGGAGACGGCGTTCAAGGACGCCGGCTTCGACTCGCTGACCTCGGTCGAACTGCGGAACCGGCTGCGCGAGGCGACCGGCCTGAAACTGGCCGCGACGGTGGTCTTCGACTACCCCGCGCCGCTCGCCCTGGCCCGGTACCTGCACGGCGAGCTCGGCACCACCGACGACGCGCTGTCGATGGTGAACGCCAAGATCGAGGACATCGAGTCGCTGATCGCCGGACTGGTGTCCGACGAGTCCAAGAAGGCCGGCATCGTGCTCCGCCTCCAGGGGTTGGTGGCGAGGTTCAACGGGGTCGAGCAGACGGAGGAGTCCACGGTCGCCGAGCAGTTGGAGTCCGCCTCCGCCGATGAGGTCCTCGACTTCATCAACGACGAGCTCGGCATCTCTTGAGCACCACGCCTTCACGGTCTGCCCAAACCCCGGTGAGGAATTGACGATGGCCACGGACGAGAAGATCCTCAAGTACCTCAAGCGTGTCACGGCCGAACTGCACGACCTGCGCAAGCAGGTCCAGCGGAACGCGGACGAGCCGGTCGCGATCGTGGGCATGGCCTGCCGCCTGCCCGGCGGCGTGACCGGCCCCGAGAGCCTGTGGCAGCTGGTCAGTGAGGGCCGGGACGGCGTGTCGGCGTTCCCGGACGACCGCGGCTGGGACCTGGACGCGCTGTTCGACGACGACCCGGACAAGGCCGGCACCTCCTACGTCGCGCAGGGCGGGTTCCTGCGCGACGCGGGGAAGTTCGACGCCGAGTTCTTCGGGATCTCGCCGCGCGAGGCGCTCGCCATGGACCCGCAGCAGCGCCTGCTGCTGGAGACCTCCTGGGAGGCGCTGGAGCGCGCCGGCGTCGACCCGACCTCGCTCAAGGGCGCGGACGTCGGGGTGTTCAACGGGATCATGGGCGTCGACTACTTCTTCGGCGGCAACGTGCCGCCGGAGCTGGAGGGCTTCGCCGGGACGGGCGCGGCGGGCAGCGTGGCCTCGGGCCGGATCTCCTACGTGTTCGGGTTCGAGGGCCCGGCGGTCACCGTGGACACCGCCTGCTCCTCGTCCCTGGTGGCGATCCACCTGGCCGCGCAGGCGCTGCGCCGCGGCGAGTGCTCGATGGCACTCGCCGGCGGCGCGACCGTGATGGCGACACCGCACACCTTCGTGGAGTTCTCCCGCCAGCGCGGTCTGGCCTCGGACGGCCGGTGCAAGTCCTACGCGGACGCGGCGGACGGCACGGGCTGGGCCGAGGGCGCGGGCGTGGTCGTGCTGGAGCGGCTCTCCGAGGCCCGCCGCAAGGGGCACCGGGTGCTCGCGGTGCTGCGCGGCAGCGCGGTGAACCAGGACGGCGCGTCCAACGGGCTGACCGCGCCCAACGGCCTCTCCCAGCAGCGGGTGATCCGCAAGGCGCTGGCGGCGGCCGGGCTCACCCCGGCCGACGTGGACGTGGTCGAGGGGCACGGCACCGGCACGGTGCTGGGCGACCCGATCGAGGCGCAGGCGCTGCTGGCCACCTACGGCCAGGAGCGCGAGCCCGGGCGTCCGCTCTGGCTGGGCTCGCTGAAGTCCAACATCGGCCACGCCCAGGCGGCCGCCGGTGTCTCGGGCGTGATCAAGATGGTGCAGGCGCTGCGGCACGGCGTGCTGCCCGCCACCCTGCACGTCGACGCGCCGTCCTCCCAGGTGGACTGGTCGGTCGGCGCGGTCGAGCTGCTCGACCGCAGCCGGCCCTGGCCGGAGGTGGACCGGCTGCGCCGGGCCGGGGTCTCCTCCTTCGGGGTCAGCGGGACGAACGCGCACCTGATCCTGGAGCAGGCGCCCGAGGACGAGGTGGAGCCCCTCGCGGGTGAGGCCGCACCGGGGGCCGGGGCCGTGCCGCTGGTGCTCTCGGCGAAGAGCACCGGGTCGCTGGCCGGTCAGGCCGAGCGGCTGACCGCCTTCGTCGGTGCGTCGGAGCAGGAACTCCCGGACGTCGCCGCCGCGCTGGTGTCGCAGCGGGCGCTGCTGTCCGAGCGCGCGGTGGTGCTGGCGGGCTCCTCGGAGGAGGCGCTGGCGGGGCTGGCCGCCCTGGCGCGCGGGGAGTCCGCCGCCGGTGTCGTGACCGGGGGCGGCCAGGCCCGGACGGTGCTGGTGTTCCCGGGTCAGGGGTCGCAGCGGGTCGGGATGGGCCGTGAGCTGGCCGAGCGGTACCCGGTGTTCGCCGAGGCCTTCGACGCGGCGTGTGCCGCGTTGGACGAGCGGTTGGCGGGCTGGGCCGAGCACCCGGTCAAGGACGTGGTGCTCGGCACGGCGGGATCCCTCGACCAGACCGTCTACACCCAGGCCGGGTTGTTCGCCGTGGAGACGGCGTTGTTCCGGCTGATCGAGTCCTGGGGCATCCGGCCGGACGCGGTCATGGGCCACTCGATCGGTGAGATCACGGCCGCCCATGTGGCCGGGGTGCTCTCGCTGGCGGACGCGGCGGCGGTGGTCGCCGCGAGGGGCCGGCTGATGCAGGCGCTGCCCTCGGGCGGTGCGATGGTGGCGGTCGCCGCGACCGAGGACGAGGTGGCCGAACTCCTCGGTGCGGGCGTGGACCTGGCGGCGGTGAACGGTCCTTCGTCGGTGGTGCTCTCCGGTGAGGAGGCGGCCGTACTGAAAGCCGCCGAGAGCCTGAAGGCACAGGGCCGCAAGGTCAAGCAGCTGACCGTCTCGCACGCCTTCCACTCGGCGCTGATGGAGCCGATGCTGGCGGAGTTCGCCACCGTGCTCACCGGCGTCACCTGGGACGAGCCCCGGTTCCCCCTCGTCTCCAACGTCACCGGCCGCGTCGCCGAGCCGGGCCGACTGGCCGATCCCGCCTACTGGGTGGACCATGTCCGCCGCCCGGTCCGGTTCGCCGACGGCGTCGCCACGGCGGCCGCACCCGGTGGCGCGGTGTTCGTCGAACTCGGCCCCGGCGCGGCACTGAGCGGTGTGGTGGACGAGACGGTCGACGGCCGAGCCGTGTCGGTGGCCGCGCTGCGCGACGGCCGCCCGGAGGCGCCCGCCCTGCTGGCCGCGGTGGCCGAACTCTTCGTCCGGGGCGTCGAGGTGGACTGGGTGAAGACCCTCCCCGCCGGAGCCGGCGCCGCCCGGGTGGAGCTGCCCACCTACGCCTTCGACCACGAGCACTACTGGCTCCGGATGCTGGCCTCGGTGACCGACGCGGCGGCCCTGGGCCTGACCGGCGCCGGTCACCCGCTACTCGGCGCGGTCGTCCAACTGCCGCAGTCCGACGGCCTGGTGTTCACCTCCCGGCTCTCCCTGCGCACCCATGACTGGCTCGCCGACCACGCCGTCGGCGGGATCGTGCTGGTCCCCGCCACGGCGCTGGTGGAGCTGGCCGTCCGGGCCGGCGACGAGGTCGGCTGCGGCACCCTCGACGACCTGGTCGTCGAGGCGCCGATCCTCCTGCCCGAGCACGGCGGGGTCCGCGTCCAGGTCGCCGTCGGCGGCCCCGACGCGCACGGCGCCCGCACGGTGGAGGTGTACTCCGCCCGCGAGGACGCCACCGACGCGTGGACCCGGCACGCCACCGGCACCCTGACGGCGACGACGGACGCCGACGGCCCGGAGTTCGACTTCACCGCCTGGCCCCCGGCCGGCGCGCAGCCGGTCGACCTCGGTGACCTCTACCCCGACCTGGTAGCCCAGGGCTACGCCTACGGCCCCGCGTTCCAGGGCCTGCGGGCGCTCTGGCGGCGCGGCGAGGAGCTGTTCGCCGAGGTCGCCCTGCCGGAGGACCAGCACGACGAGGCCGACCGCTTCGGCATCCACCCCGCGCTGCTCGACGCGGCCCTGCACCCGGGCCTGCGGGACACCGTGGCGGCCGACGCCGACCGGCTGTGGCAGCCGCTGCGCTGGAGCGGGCTGGTGCTGCACGCCACGGGCGCGGCGGCCCTGCGGGTGCGCCTGGCCCGGCTCGGCGCCGGCACGCTGGCCTTCGAGGCCGCCGACGAGACCGGCGCCGCCGTGCTGGCGGCCGACTCCGTGACGCTCCGCCCGGTCGCCGTCGAGCAGTTGGCCGCCTCGGCGGGCGCGACCGGTGGCGACGCGCTGTTCCGGGTGGAGTGGACCGAACTGCCCCCGGCCGCCGCTCCGGCCGCCGTGCGGTGGACGGTGCTGTCCGGTGCGGCCGAGGTGGCCGCGCTCGCCGCCGCGGCGGACGGCGCGCCCGCGCCGTCGGTGGTGGTCCTGGACGCGGTCGGGGACGGTACGGACGAGCACGCGGTTCTCGGTCTGACCGGCCGGGTGCTGGCGGTCGCGCAGTCCTGGCTGGCCGCGTCCGGCCTCGAAGGCTCCCGACTGGTGGTGCGCACCCGGGGTGCGGTGCCCGCCGGTGGCGACGCCGTGGTGACGGACCCGGCGGGTGCCGCGGTCTGGGGTCTGATCCGGGTCGCGCAGGCGGAGAACCCGGACCGGATCGTGCTGCTGGACACCGAGACCGACACCGAGACCGACACCGGCACCGAGACCGACACCGAGGCCGACACCGACCTCGGTACCGTCCTGGCCGCCGTGCTGGCCACCGGTGAGCCGCAGATCGCCGTCCGGGGGGCGGCCCTGTCCGCGCCGCGCCTGGTCCGCGCCACCGACGGCGCCGCGACCGACGGTCCCGCCGCGTTCCGCCCGGACGGGACCGTCCTGGTCACCGGCGGCACCGGCTCGCTGGGCGCGCTGCTGGCCCGGCACCTGGTCACCGGGCACGGCGTCCGGCACCTGCTGCTGGTCAGCCGCCGGGGTCTCGGCGCCGAGGGCGCACCGGAGTTGGCGGCGGAGCTGGAGGGTCTCGGTGCGACGGTGACCGTCACCGCCTGCGACGTGGCCGACCGGGAGTCGGTGGCCGCACTGCTCTCCGGCGTCCCGTCCGAGCACCCGCTGACCGGGGTGGTGCACACCGCGGGTGTGCTGGACGACGGGGTGTTCGGGGCACTGACGCCCGAGCGGCTGGCCCTCGTGTTCGCCCCGAAGGTGACCGCGGTGCGGCACCTGGACGAGCTGACCCGTGAACTGGCGCCGGAGCTGCGCTCGTTCGTGCTGTTCTCGTCGGCGGCCGGGGTCTTCGGCTCGGCCGGTCAGGGCAACTACGCGGCGGCCAACGCCTATCTGGACGCGGTCGCCCACCGGCGCCGCGCCGACGGCCTGCCCGCCGCGTCGCTCGCCTGGGGCCTCTGGGAGCAGGCCGGTGGCATGGCCGCCCACCTCACCGAGGCCGACCAGACCCGGGTGAACCGGGGCGGGTTCCTGGCGATCGCCCCGGCCGAGGGCCTGGACCTCTTCGACGCGGGCCTGCGCGGCGGCCGGGCCGTGACCGTGCCGATCAAGCTCGACCTGCGCGCCGTCCGGGCCGAGGCCGCGTCCGGCCGCGGCGTCCTGCCGCTGCTGCGCAGCCTGGTGCCGGTCGGCCGACGAGCCGTCCGGACCGCCTCCGGGCTGGCCGACCGGCTCGCCGGGCTGGCCGTGGCGGAGCAGGAGACGCTGCTGCTGGACCTGGTCCGCACCCATGTCGCGACCGTGCTCGGACACGCCGGCGCGGCGAACGTCAAGGCGGAGAAGGCGTTCAAGGACGCCGGCTTCGACTCGCTCACCTCCGTCCAACTGCGCAACCGGCTCCGCGAGTCGACCGGGCTCAACCTGCCCACGACCGTCGTCTACGACTACCCCACGCCGGTCGCGCTCGCCCGCTTCCTGCGCGAGGAGCTCGGCGACACCGCCGCCGCTGCCGCCGTCCCGACGGTGGTCGCGGCCGACCTCGACGAGCCGATCGCCATCGTCGGCATGGCCTGCCGGCTGCCCGGCGGCGTGGTCACCCCGGAGGACCTCTGGCGGCTGGTCTCCGAGGGCCGGGACGCGGTGTCCGGCTTCCCCGAGGACCGCGGCTGGGACGTGGGCGGCCTCTTCGACGACGACCAGGAGAACATCGGCACCTCCTACGTCGACCAGGGCGGCTTCCTGCACGACGCGGGGCTCTTCGACGCGGGCTTCTTCGGGATCTCGCCGCGCGAGGCGCTGGCGATGGACCCGCAGCAGCGGCTGCTGCTGGAGATGTCCTGGGAGGCGCTGGAGCGGGCCGGGGTCGACCCGGCCGCGCTGAAGGGCCGGGACGTCGGGGTGTTCTCCGGCGTGATGACCCAGGGCTACGGGATCGGCGGTGTCATCCCGCCGGAGCTGAGCGGCTTCACCGCCACCGGCTCCGCGATGAGCGTGGCCTCGGGCCGGGTCTCCTACGTGTTCGGCTTCGAGGGCCCGGCGGTGACGGTCGACACGGCGTGCTCCTCCTCGCTGGTGGCGATGCACCTGGCCGCGCAGGCTCTGCGGTCCGGCGAGTGCTCGCTGGCGCTGGCCGGCGGCGCGACGATCATGGCGACGCCGCACACCTTCGTGGAGTTCTCGCGACAGAAGGCACTCGCCCCCGACGGGCGGTGCAAGGCGTTCTCCTCGACCGCCGACGGCACCGGCTGGGGCGAGGGCGCGGGCGTCGTGGTGCTGGAGCGGCTCTCCGAGGCCCGGCGCAACGGACACCGGATCCTGGCGGTGCTGCGCGGCAGCGCGATCAACCAGGACGGCGCGTCGAACGGTCTGACCGCGCCCAACGGCCCCTCGCAGCAGCGGGTGATCCGCAAGGCGCTGGCCAACGCGGGCCTGGCCGCCTCGGACGTCGACGCGGTGGAGGCGCACGGGACGGGGACCTCGCTGGGTGACCCGATCGAGGCGCAGGCGCTGCTGGCCACGTACGGGCAGGGGCGCGGGGACGGGGAGGCACCCCTCTGGCTCGGCTCGGTCAAGTCCAACGTCGGCCACACCCAGGCCGCGGCCGGGGTGGCCGGTGTGATCAAGATGGTGGAGGCGCTGCGGCACGGTGTGCTGCCGCCCACCCTGCACGTCGAGGCCCCGACGCCGCAGGTGGACTGGTCGGTCGGCGCGGTGGAGCTGCTGACCGAGGCGCGGGAGTGGCCGGAGACCGGGCGCCCCCGGCGGGTGGGCGTCTCCTCGTTCGGGCTGAGCGGGACCAACGCGCACCTGATCCTGGAGCAGGCGCCCGAGGAGGAGCCGGCCGAGGCCGGGCCCGCCCCCGACGCCGTGGTGCCGCTGGTGGTGTCGGCGGCCTCGACGGCCTCGCTGGCCGGGCAGGCCGAGCGGCTGGCGGCCTTCGTCGAGGCGTCCGCGCCGGTCTCACCGGCCGCGGTGGCCGGTGTCCTGGCGACCCGGCGGGCGGCGCTCGGTGAGCGCGCGGTGCTGGTGGCGGGCTCGCGGTCCGAGGTGCTGACGGGGCTCGCCGCGTTGGCGCGCGGGGAGTCCGCGCCGGGGTTGGTGACGGGCAGTGTGTCCGGTGCGGGCCGGACGGTGCTGGTGTTCCCGGGGCAGGGCTCGCAGTGGGTCGGGATGGGGCGTGACCTGCTGGACGCCTCCCCGGTGTTCGCCGAGCGGGTGGCCGCGTGCGCGGCGGCGCTGGAGCCGTTCGTCGACTGGTCGCTGGCGGAGGTGCTGCGCGGGGACGCGCCGGCCGAGCTGCTGGAGCGCGTCGACGTGCTCCAGCCGGCGAGCTTCGCGGTGATGGTCGGTCTGGCGGCGGTCTGGGCGTCGGTGGGTGTGGTGCCGGACGCCGTGGTCGGGCACTCCCAGGGCGAGATCGCGGCGGCCTGCGTGGCCGGTGCGCTGTCCCTGGAGGACGCGGCGCGGATCGTGGCGGTGCGCAGCCAGGTGATCGCGGGCAGCCTCGCCGGGCGCGGGGGGATGGCGTCGGTGGCGCTCTCCGAGAGCGAGGCGCTGACTCGCCTGGTGCGCTGGGCGGACCGCGTCGAGGTCGCGGCCGTCAACGGCCCGGCCTCGGTGGTGGTCGCCGGTGACGCCGAGGCCTTGGACGAGGCGTTGGAGGTCCTCGCGGCCGACGGTGTGCGGGTGCGCAGGGTGGCGGTGGACTACGCCTCCCACACCCGCCATGTCGAGGCGATCGAGGAGACCCTCGGCGAGGCCTTCGCGGACATCCGCAGCCAGGCCCCGCTGGTGCCGTTCCTCTCCACCGTCACCGGTGAGTGGATCACCGAGGCGGGCGTACTGGACGGCGGGTACTGGTACCGCAACCTGCGCGGCCAGGTCCGCTTCGGCCCGGCGATCGCGACGCTGCTGGACCAGGGCCACACGGTGTTCGTGGAGTCGAGCGCGCACCCGGTGCTGGTCCAGCCGGTGAGCGAGATCGTGGACGAGGCCGGGGCCGAGGCCCTGGTCACCGGGACGCTGCGGCGGGACGAGGGCGGCCCGCGCCGGCTCTTCGCCTCGATGGCCGAACTCCACGTCCGCGGCGTGGCCGTCGACTGGACCGGTGTGCTGCCGGCCGGCGCCGAGACCGCCCAGGTGGACCTGCCCACCTACGCCTTCGACCAGCAGCACTACTGGCTGCGGACCTCCCCGGCCACCGACGCGGCCTCGCTCGGCCAGGCCACCGCCGACCACCCGCTGATCGGCGCGGTGGTCCAGGTACCCGAGACGGGCGGCGTGCTCTGCACCTCCCGGCTCTCCCTGCACACCCACCCCTGGCTGGCCGACCACGCCGTCGGCGGCGCCGTCCTGGTGCCCGGCACCGGTCTGGTCGAGCTGGCGGTACGGGCCGGTGACGAGGTCGGCTGCGGCACGCTGGACGAGCTGGTGATCGAGGCCCCACTGGTCCTGCCCGAGCACGGCAACGTGCGGGTCCAGGTCACCGTCGGCGGCCCCGACGGGGCGGGCGCCCGCAGTGTCGGCATCTACTCGGTCCGCGAGGACGCGGCCGGGGACACCGGCGCGGACGCCTGGACCCGGCACGCCACCGGGACCCTGACGGCGACCTCGGACGCCGGCGGTCCCGTGTTCGACTTCACCGCCTGGCCGCCCGCCGACGCGGAGCAGCTGGGTGTCACCGGCGGCTACGAGCTGCTGGCCCAAGCCGGTTACGGCTACGGGCCGGTGTTCCAGGGCGTGCGGGCGGTCTGGCGGCGCGGCGAGGAGCTGTTCGCCGAGGTCGCCCTGCCCGAGGACCAGCGGGACGCCGCCGGCCGGTTCGGCATCCACCCCGCGCTGCTCGACGCCGCCCTCCACCCCGTCATGCTGGACGTGGCGCTGGGGGACCCGACGGGCGCGAACCGGGCGGGCGGCGAGTCCGAGGTGCACCTGCCGTTCGGCTGGAACGGGCTGCGGCTGCACGCGGCCGGTGCCTCGGCGCTGCGGGTGCGCCTGGTGCGGTCCGACGCGCAGACGCTCGCGCTGGAGGCCGCCGACGAGACCGGCGGAGCCGTCCTGACGCTCCGTTCGCTGGTCTCGCGCGCCGTCTCGGCCGACCAGCTGGGCAGCGCGGGCGGCGACGAAGGCCGCGACGCGCTGTTCCGGGTGGAGTGGACGGAGCTGCCCACCGGTACCGCTCCCGGCCTGGAACTCCCGCCGGCCTGGGTGCCGGTGGCCTCGCCGGACCACGTGGCCATGCTGACCAACGGCTCGGGCGTGCCCCCCGTGGTCGTCCTGGACGCGGTCGGGGACGGCCCGGACGAGCACGCGGTGCTCGGCCTGACCGCCCGGGTGCTGGACGTCGTCCAGGCCTGGCTGAGCACCCGGGGGCTGGACGCGGCGCGGCTGGTCGTGGTCACCCGGGGTGCGGTGCCCGCCGGTGGCGACGCCGCGGTGACGGACCCGGCAGGTGCGGCGGTCTGGGGTCTGATCCGGGTCGCGCAGGCGGAGAACCCGGACCGGATCGTGCTGCTCGACACCGACGCCGCCCCCGGGACGGACGTCGAGCCGGTGCTCGCCGCCGTGCTGGGCACCAACGAGCCGCAGGTCGCCGTCCGCGGGACGGCGATGTACGTGCCCCGGATCGCCCGGGCCACGGCCCCGGCCGACGAGGCCGCGGCGTTCGACCCCGAGGGCACCGTCCTGATCACCGGCGGCACCGGCACCCTCGGCGGCCTGCTGGCCCGGCGCCTGGTCACCGGGCACGGGGTCCGGCATCTGCTGCTGGCCAGCCGGAGCGGCCTGCGGGCCGAGGGCGCACCGGAGTTGGCGGCCGAGCTGACCGCGCTGGGCGCGACGGTGACCGTCACCGCGTGTGACGTGGCCGACCGGGAGTCGGCGGCCGCACTGCTGTCCGCGGTGCCGGTCGAGCATCCGCTGACGGGTGTGGTGCACACCGCGGGTGTGCTGGACGACGGGGTGTTCGGGGCGCTGACGCCCGAGCGGCTGGCCCACGTGTTCGCCCCGAAGGTGACCGCGGTGCGGCACCTGGACGAGCTGACCCGTGAACTGGCGCCGGAGCTGCGCTCGTTCGTGCTGTTCTCGTCGGCCGCCGGGGTCTTCGGCTCGGCCGGACAGGGCAACTACGCGGCGGCCAACGCCTATCTGGACGCGGTCGCCCACCGGCGCCGCGCCGACGGCCTGCCCGCGATGTCCCTGGCCTGGGGCCTCTGGGAGCAGGCCACCGCGATGACCGCCCACCTCGACACCGCCGAGGAGGCCCGGACCGGCCGGAGCCGGAGCCGTTCGCTGGCCTCGGACGAAGGCCTGGACCTCTTCGACGCGGCGCTGCGCACCGGCGACGCGCTGCTCGTCCCGATCAAGCTCGACCTGCGGTCCATGCGCGCCGACGCGGCGGCGGGCCGCGAGGTGCCGCCGCTGCTGCGGGGGCTGATCCGGGCGAGCCGGCAGACCGCGCGGTCGGCGGCGGCCGACGGAACGGCCGGCCTGGCCGGCCGGCTGACCGGGCTGACGGTGGCCGAGCAGGAGGCACTGCTGCTGGAACTGGTCCGCGGCCACGCGGCGACCGTGCTCGGGCACGCGGCACCGGAGGGCGTGAAGACCGACACGGCGTTCCGCGACTCCGGCTTCGACTCCCTGACCTCCGTCGAGCTGCGCAACCGGCTGCGCGAGGCGACCGGTCTGAAGCTGCCCGCGACGGTGGTCTTCGACCACCCGACCCCGCTCGCCCTCGCCCGGCACCTGCATGAGGAGTTCGGCCACGTGGCCGCCGAGACCGGCGCGGCGGCGCCGGCGGTCGTGCTCGCCGACCCGTCGGAGCCGATCGCGATCGTCGGCATGGCCTGCCGCCTGCCCGGCGGTGTGGCTAGCCCCGATGACCTCTGGCGGCTGGTCAGCGAGGGCCGGGACGCGATGTCCGGCTTCCCGTCCGACCGCGGCTGGGACCTGGACGGCCTCTTCGACGCGGACCCGGACAAGGCCGGGACCTCCTACGTGGACCAGGGCGGCTTCCTGCACGAGGCGGCGCTGTTCGACGGGGGCTTCTTCGGGATCTCGCCGCGCGAGGCACTCGCGATGGACCCGCAGCAGCGCCTGCTGCTGGAGACCTCGTGGGAGGCGCTGGAGCGGGCCGGCATCGACCCGGCCACGCTCAAGGGCACCGATGTCGGCGTCTTCTCCGGCCTGATGGGCGCGGGCTACGGCTCGGGCAGCGACGTACCCGCCGAGCTGGAGGGCTTCGTCACGACCGGCGCCGGCAGCAGTGTGGCCTCGGGCCGGGTGTCCTACGTGTTCGGGTTCGAGGGCCCGGCGGTCACCGTGGACACGGCCTGCTCGTCGTCCCTGGTGGCGATGCACCTGGCCGCGCAGGCGCTGCGGACCGGTGAGTGCTCGCTGGCCCTCGCCAGCGGCGCGGCCGTGATGACCGGCCCCGGCGCGTTCGTGCAGTTCTCCCGCCAGCGCGGTCTGGCCTCGGACGGCCGGTGCAAGTCCTACGCGGACGCGGCGGACGGCACCGGCTGGGCCGAGGGCGCGGGTGTGGTGGTGCTGGAGCGTCTCTCGGAGGCGCGGCGCAAGGGGCACCGGGTGCTCGCGGTGGTCCGCGGCAGCGCGGTGAACCAGGACGGCGCGTCGAACGGTCTGACCGCGCCGAACGGTCCCTCGCAGCAGCGGGTGATCCGCAAGGCGCTGGCCAACGCGGGCCTGTCCACCGCCGACATCGACGCGGTGGAGGGCCACGGCACGGGCACGGTGCTGGGTGACCCGATCGAGGCCCAGGCGCTGCTGGCCACCTACGGGCGCGGCCGCGACCCGGAGCGGCCGCTCTGGCTGGGCTCGCTGAAGTCCAACATCGGCCACACCCAGGCGGCTTCCGGCGTGGCCGGTGTGATCAAGATGGTCCAGGCGCTGCGGCACGGCGTGCTGCCGCCCACCCTGCACGTGGACGCGCCGTCCTCGCAGGTGGACTGGACGGCGGGCGCGGTGGAGCTGCTGACCGAGGCGCGGGAGTGGCCGGAGACCGGCCGCCCCCGGCGGGTGGGCGTCTCCTCGTTCGGGCTGAGCGGGACCAACGCGCACCTGATCCTGGAGCAGGTGCCGGAGGAGAACGCGGTGGAGCGGCCCGCCGTCGAGCCGACGGGTGTGGTCCCGCTGGTGCTGTCGGCGAAGAGCACGGGCGCGCTGGCCGGGCAGGCCGACCGGCTGGCGCCCTTCGTCGAGACGTCCCGGGCGGGGACGGCGGAGATCGCCGCCGCGCTGCTGGCGCAGCGGGCGCTGCTGTCGGAGCGCGCGGTGGTGCTGGCGGGCTCGCCGGAGGAGGCGCTGGCGGGGCTGAGCGCCCTGGCGCGCGGGGAGTCCGCCGCCGGTGTCGTGACCGGGGGTGGCCAGGCCCGGACGGTCCTGGTCTTCCCGGGTCAGGGTTCGCAGCGGGTCGGGATGGGCCGTGAACTGGCGAAGCGGTACCCGGTGTTCGCCGAGGCCTTCGACGCGGCCTGCGCGGCGCTGGACGCGCGGCTGGCGGGCTGGGCCGAGCACCCGGTCAAGGACGTGGTGTTCGGTACAGCGGGATCGCTGGACCAGACCGTCTACACCCAGGCCGGGTTGTTCGCCGTGGAGACGGCGTTGTTCCGGCTGATCGAGTCCTGGGGCGTCCGGCCGGACGCCGTCATGGGCCACTCGATCGGGGAGATCACGGCCGCCCATGTGGCCGGGGTGCTCTCGCTCGGGGACGCGGCGGCGGTGGTCGCCGCACGCGGTCGGCTGATGCAGGCGCTGCCCTCGGGCGGTGCGATGGTGGCGGTGGCAGCCACCGAGGACGAGGTGGCCGAACTCCTCGGTGACGGCGTGGACCTGGCGGCGGTGAACGGTCCTTCGTCGGTGGTCCTCTCCGGTGAGGAGGCGGCCGTGCTGAAGGCCGCGGAGCAACTGCGGGAGCAGGGCCGCAAGGTCAAGCAGCTGACCGTCTCGCACGCCTTCCACTCGGCGCTGATGGAGCCGATGCTGGCGGAGTTCGCCACCGTGCTCGCCGAGGTCTCGTGGGGCGAGCCCAAGCTCGCGGTGATCTCCAACGTCACCGGCCGTCCGGCCGAGCCCGGTCAACTGGCCGATCCCGCCTACTGGGTGGACCATGTCCGCCGCCCGGTCCGGTTCGCCGACGGCATCGCCACGGCGGCCGGTCTAGGGAACGCGGTCTTCGTCGAGCTGGGCCCCGGCGCCGCGCTGAGCGGCGTGGTCGCCGAGTCCGCCGGTGAGCGCGCGGTCACGGTGGCCGCCCTGCGCGACGGCCGCCCCGAGGCGCACACCGTGCTGGCCTCGGTGGCCGAACTCTTCGTCCGGGGCGTCGAGGTGGACTGGGCGAAGACCCTGCCCGCCGGCCTTCCGGTCACCCATCTGGAGCTGCCCACCTACGCCTTCGACCACGAGCACTACTGGCTCCGGAGCGCTGCCGCCACCGACGCGGCCTCGCTCGGCCAGGGCCGGGCCGACCACCCGCTGCTCGGCGCCGTCGTCCAACTGCCGCAGTCGGATGGCCTGGTGTTCACCTCCCGGCTGTCGCTGCGCACGCACGGCTGGCTCGCCGACCACACCGTCGGGGGAGTGGTCCTCGTCCCCGGTGCCGCCCTGGTGGAGCTGGCCGTCCGGGCCGGCGACGAGGTCGGCTGCGGCACCCTCGACGACCTGGTCGTCGAGGTACCGCTCCTCCTGCCCGAGCACGGCGGGGTCCGGGTCCAGGTCGCCGTCGGCGGACCGGACGAGCAGGGCGCCCGCACGGTCGAGGTGTACTCCGCCCACGAGGACGCGACGGACACCTGGACCCGCCACGTCACCGGCACCCTCGCGGTGGCGCCCACGGCGGGGGCCGAGCCGTTCGACACCGGGGCGTGGCCCCCGGCCGGTGCGGAGCCGGTCGACGTCGACGGCCTCTACACCGAACTCATCGCTCACGGCCACGAGTACGGACCGCTGTTCCGGGCCCTCCGGGCGGTGTGGCGGCGCGGCGACGAGGTGTTCGCCGAGCTCGCCCTGCCCGACGGGCAGCGGGACACCGCCGCCCGGTTCGGCCTGCACCCCGCGCTGCTGGACGCCGCCCTGCACCCCGCCCTGCGGGAGGCGGCCGCGGCGGACCGGGACCGGACGTGGCAGCCGCTGGAGTGGCACGGACTGGCCCTGCACGCCGTCGGCGCCTCCGCGCTGCGGGTGCGGATCACCACGGCCGGGCCCGGCACGCTGGCACTGGTGGCGGTCGACGAGGCCGGCGGCCCGGTCCTGACGGCAGCCGCGGTGACGCTGCGGCCGCTCTCCGCCGAGCAGTTGGCGGCCGCGGCGGGCACGGCCGACGGCGACGGCCTGTACCGGGTCCACTGGACGGCGCTGCCCCCGGCGCCGCTGCAGGGCACCGGCACGGCGCCGCGGCGCGCGGCCGTCGCGACCGAGGCGGACCTCGCGGCCCTGACGGCCGGTGGGGACGTTCCCCCGGTCGTGGTCCTGACGGCCGTCACCGACGGCGAGGGGGCGGACGCCGTCCTCCCGCTGACCACCCGGGTGCTGGCCGTGGTGCAGTCCTGGCTGGCCGACGAAGCCCTGGAGGACTCCCGGCTGGTGGTGCGGACCCGGGGCGCGGTGCCCGCCGGCGGCGACGCCGCGCTCACCGACCCGGCCGGCGCCGCCGTCTGGGGCCTGGTCCGGGCGGCCCAGGCCGAGAGCCCGGACCGGATCGTCCTGCTCGACCTCGACCCGGCCGCGCCGGACGACCTGGACACCGCGCTCGCCGCGGCGCTGCCGCTCGGCGAGCCGCAGGTCGCGGTGCGCGGGACGGCGCTGCACGTACCGCGCCTGGCCCGGACCGCCGGCGAGGTGCCCGGCGGCGAACCGGCCTTCCGCCCGGACGGCACGGTCCTGATCACCGGCGGCACCGGCTCGCTCGGCGCCCTGACCGCCCGTCACCTGGTCGCGCGGCACGGCGTCCGCCACCTGGTCCTCGCGGGCCGGCGCGGCCCGGACGCCGACGGCGCGGCGGAGCTCGCCGCCGAGCTGGAGGCCGCCGGGGCCACGGTGTCGGTGGTGGCCTGCGACGTCACCGACCGGGAGGCGGTCGCGGCGCTCCTGGCCGGCGTGCCGGCCGGGCACCCGCTGACCGGCATCGTGCACGCCGCCCGGGTCTTCGACGCCGGGGTGATCGGCGAGGTCGACCCGGACCGGATGGCGCGGGTCTTCGCGCCGAAGGTGACCGCCGTCCGCCACCTGGACGAGCTGAGCCGCGAACTCGCCCCCGAGCTGGACGCGTTCGTCCTGATGTCCTCCGCCTCCTCGGTCTTCCTGGGCGCGGGCACCGGCGGCTACGCCGCGGCCAACGCCTATCTGGACGCGGTGGCGCACCGGCGCCGCGCGGCAGGCCTGCCCGGCACGTCCCTCGCCTGGGGGGTGTGGGCGCAGGCCGACGGCTCCGCCGACGGGCCCGGTCAGGACCGGAGCGGCCGCCGCGGCGGTGTCCGGCCCCTGACGGCCGAGGCGGGCACGGCGCTGTTCGACGCGGCGCTGCGCACCGGCGAGGCCCTGCTGGTGCCGGTCGAGCTCGACCTGCGGGCGCTGCGCGCCGACGCCGCGCTCGGGGGCGGTGTCCCGCCGCTGCTGCGCGGTCTGGTCCGCACCGGCCGGCAGGCCGTCCGGGCGGCCGCCGGTGACGGCGGCGGCGGGCTGGCCCGCCGGCTGGCCGGGCTGGCGCCCGCCGAGCAGCAGGCCCTGCTGCTGGACCTGGTCCGCGCCCGGGTGGCGACCGTGCTCGGCCACGCCGGGTCGGAGCAGGTCAGGCCGGAGACGGCGTTCAAGGACGCCGGCTTCGACTCGCTCACCTCCGTCGAACTGCGCAACCGGCTCCGGGAGGCGACGGGCCTGAGCCTGCCGGCCACGGTGGTCTTCGACTACCCGACGCCGCTGGCCCTCGCGCACTACCTGCACGACCGGCTGGACCCGTCCGGCGAGGCCACCGCCACCTCGCACCCGCTGCTGGTCGAACTGAGCAGGCTGGAGGCGATGCTGGCCGAGACACCGGCCGGTGACACGGCCCGCGCCCAGGTCGCCACCCGGCTCCAGGGCCTGCTGGCCACCTGGTCGACGGCGAACGGCGGCGGGGCGGCCGAGGAACAGATCGACTACGACACCGCCTCCGACGACGAGCTCTTCGACCTCATCGACACGGAGTTCGGCAGCTGACCGCCACCGGCACCCCCGCAGACCACCCGACGCCACAGCCTTCTAGGAGCCGAACTTCGATGGCGGATGAAAGCAAGCTTCGCGACTACCTCAAGCGCGTCCTCGCCGAAGCGCGCCGCTCCCAGCAACGCGTGCTGGAGCTGGAGGCCGAGAAGGCGGAGCCGATCGCGATCGTGGGCATGGCGTGCCGGCTGCCGGGCGGGGTGGCGGGCCCCGACGACCTGTGGCGGCTGGTCACCGAGCGCGGGGACGGCGTGTCGGGCTTCCCGACCGACCGCGGCTGGGACCTGGACGGGCTGTTCGACGAGGACCCGGAGAAGAGCGGCACCTCCTACGTGAGCCGGGGCGGCTTCCTGCACGAGGCGGGGCTGTTCGACGCGGGCTTCTTCGGGATCTCGCCGCGCGAGGCGGTGGCGATGGACCCGCAGCAGCGTCTGCTGCTGGAGACCTCGTGGGAGGCGCTGGAGCGGGCCGGCGTCGACGCGGCGGGGCTGAAGGGCTCGGACGTCGGCGTCTTCGTCGGAGTGATCAACGAGGGCTACGCGACCGGCGGCCCCGTCCCCCCGGAGCTGGAGGGCTTCACCGGGACGGGGACCACCGGCAGCGTGGCGTCGGGCCGGATCTCCTACGTGTTCGGCTTCGAGGGTCCGGCGGTCACCGTGGACACGGCGTGCTCGTCGTCCCTGGTGGCGATGCACCTGGCCGCGCAGGCGCTGCGGCGCGGCGAGTGCTCGCTGGCGCTGGCCGGCGGTGCCACCGTGATGGCCGGGCCGGGCATGTTCATGGAGTTCTCGCGGCAGCGGGCGCTGGCGGCCGACGGCCGGTGCAAGTCCTACGCGGACGCGGCCGACGGCACGGGCTGGGCCGAGGGCGCCGGCATGGTGCTGCTGGAGCGGCTCTCCGAGGCGCGGGCCAACGGGCACCACGTGCTGGCCGTGCTGCGCGGGTCGGCGGTGAACCAGGACGGCGCGTCGAACGGGCTGACCGCGCCCAACGGCCCCTCGCAGCAGCGGGTGATCCGCAAGGCGCTGGCGGCGGCCGGGCTCACCCCGGCCGACGTGGACGTGGTGGAGGGGCACGGCACCGGCACGGTGCTGGGCGACCCGATCGAGGCGCAGGCGCTGCTGGCCACCTACGGCCAGGAGCGCGAGCCCGGGCGGCCGCTCTGGCTGGGCTCGCTGAAGTCCAACATCGGCCACACCCAGGCCGCCGCCGGGGTGGCGGGCGTGATCAAGATGGTGCAGGCCATGCGGCACGGCGTGCTGCCCGCGACCCTGCACGTCGACGCGCCCAGTACCGAGGTGGACTGGTCGGCCGGCGCGGTGGAGCTGCTCACCGAGGCGCGGGACTGGCCGGAGACCGGGCGGCCGCGCCGGGCCGGGGTCTCCTCCTTCGGCGTCAGCGGTACCAACGCGCACGTCGTCCTGGAGGAACCGCCCGCCGAGGCACCCGCCGAGCCGGACGCGGTGCGGTCCGCGCCGGGTGGTGTGCTGCCGCTGGTCGTCTCGGCGTCCTCGGCCGGCTCGCTGGCCGGGCAGGCCGAGCGGCTGGCGGCCTTCCTCGGGACCGCCGAGGGGCCGGAACCGGCGGACGTCGCCGCCGCGTTGGCCACCGGGCGGACGGCGCTCGCCGAGCGGGCGGTGCTGGTGGCCGCTTCGACGGAGGAGGCGCTGGCCGGGCTGGGCGCGCTGGCCCGGGGCGAGTCCGCTCCCGGGCTGGTGACGGGCAGCGCGGCCGGGGCGGGCAAGCTCGTCCTGGTCTTCCCGGGGCAGGGTTCGCAGTGGGTCGGGATGGGGCGTGAACTGCTGGACGCCTCGCCGGTGTTCGCCGCGCGCGTCGCGGAGTGCGCCCGGGCGCTGGACCCGTTCGTCGACTGGTCGCTGGCGGAGGTGCTGCGCGGCGAGGCCCCGGCCGAGCTGCTGGACCGGGTGGACGTACTCCAGCCGGCGAGCTTCGCGGTGATGGTCGGTCTGGCGGCGGTCTGGGCGTCGGTGGGTGTGGTGCCGGACGCGGTGGTCGGGCACTCCCAGGGTGAGATCGCGGCGGCCTGCGTGGCCGGTGCGCTGTCGTTGGAGGACGCGGCGCGGATCGTGGCGGTGCGCAGCCAGGTGATCGCGGGCAGCCTCGCCGGGCGTGGAGGCATGGCGTCGGTGTCGCTCTCCGAGAGCGAGGCACTGCCTCGCCTGGAGCGTTGGGCGGAACGGGTGGAGGTCGCGGCCGTCAACGGCCCGGCCTCGGTGGTCATCGCGGGTGACGCCGAGGCTTTGGACGAGGCGCTGGAGGTCCTGGCGGCGGACGGTGTGCGGGTGCGCCGGGTGGCGGTGGACTACGCCTCCCACACCCGTCATGTCGAGGCGATCGAGGAGACCCTGGCGGAGGCCTTCGCGGACATCCGCAGCCAGGCCCCGCTGGTCCCGTTCTTCTCCACCGTCACCGGCGCTTGGGTCACCGAGGCGGGCGTGCTGGACGGCGGGTACTGGTACCGCAACCTGCGCGGTCAGGTCCGCTTCGGCCCCGCCGTCGCCGCCCTGTTGGACCAGGGCCACACGGTGTTCGTGGAGTCGAGCGCGCATCCGGTGCTGGTCCAGCCGGTGAACGAGATCGTGGACGAGGCCGGGGCCGAGGCCCTGGTCACCGGGACGCTGCGGCGGGACGAGGGCGGCCCGCGCCGCCTGCTGACCTCGATGGCCGAACTCTTCGTCCGCGGCGTGGCCGTGGACTGGACGGGCGTGCTGCCGACCGGCACCGCCCGCGTCGAGCTGCCGACCTATGCCTTCGACCACCGGCACTACTGGCTGCAGCTCGGCCCGGCCGCCGACGCGGCCTCGCTCGGCCAGTCGGCCGCCGACCACCCCCTGATGGGCGCCGTGACGGAGGTGCCGGAGACCGGCGGCCTGCTCGGCACCTCGCGGCTGTCGCTGCGCACCCACCCCTGGCTGGCCGACCACGTCGTCGGGGGTGCCGTGCTGCTCCCGGCCGGCGCCCTGGTGGAGCTGGCCGTGCGGGCCGGTGACGAGCTGGGCTGCGGCACCCTCGACGACCTGGTGGTCAAGGCCCCGCTGCTGCTGCCCGAACAGGGCGGCGTCCGGGTCCAGGTGACCGTCGGCGGCCCCGACGAGAGCGGTGCCCGCAGCGTCGCCGTCTACTCCACCCGGGAGGACGCCGCGGGCGACACCGGCGGCGACACCTGGACCCGCCACGCCACCGGCACCCTCACCGCGACGACCAAGACCGCCGCCCCGCAGGCCGACTTCACCGTCTGGCCGCCCGCCGGGGCCCGGCCGGTCGACGTCGACGCCCTCTACGCCGACCTCGGCGGGCACGGCTACCAGCACGGCCCGGCCTTCCGGGGCCTGCGCGGGCTCTGGCAGCGCGGCGCGGAGACCTTCGCCGAGGTCGCGGTGGACGAGGAGAGCCGGGAGGAGGCCGGGCGGTTCGGCCTGCACCCGGCCCTGCTCGACGCCGCCCTGCACCCGGCCCTGCGGGACACCGCGGTGGCCGACGGCGCCGCTACCGGCGCCCGGGTCTGGCAGCCACTGGCCTGGCAGGGGCTCGCCCTGCACGCCGTCGGCGCCTCCGTGCTGCGGGTGCGGATCGCGCCGCAGGGCGGCGACGCCCTGACGGTGGAGGCGGTCGACCCGGCCGGCGGCGTGGTCCTGACGGCGGACTCGGTGGAGCTGCGGCCGCTGACCGCCGAGCAGTTGACGGCAGGCCCGGGCACGGCGGGCGCCGACTCGCTGTTCCGCGTCGAGTGGAGCGACCTGCCACCGTCCACGGGGGCGGCGGCCGACCGGCCGGTCTGGGTCGCGGTGTCCGACGCGGCCGGGATCACCGCGCTGGCCGGCGGCGCGGGCCCGGAGGCGGCGCTCCCCGCCGTGGCGGTCCTGGACGCCGTGGCGGACGGCGCCGACGGCGTCGACGCCGCGCTCGTCCTGACCAACCGGGTGCTGGCGGCCGTCCAGGCCTGGCTGGCCGCGCCCGGCCTGGAGGAGGCCCGGCTGGTCGTCGCCACCCGGGGCGCGGTCGGCGCCGGCGCGGACGGCGCGGTCACCGACCCGGCCGGTGGCGCGGTGTGGGGCCTGATCCGCGCCGCCCAGACCGAGAACCCGGACCGGATCGTCCTGCTCGACCTCGACCCCGCCGCGGACCTCGACCTCGACCTCGCCCCGGTGCTGGGTACGGCGCTGGCCACCGGGGAGCCCGAACTGGCCCTGCGCGGCACGGCGCTGTCCGTCCCGCGGCTCGTCCGCGCCGTACCGGTCGCCGGGGCCGACGGCGGGACGGGGACCGGCCTCGACCCCGAGGGCATCGTCCTGATCACCGGTGGCACCGGCTCGCTGGGCGGGATCCTCGCCCGGCACCTGGTCGCCGACCACGGCATCCGGCACCTGGCGCTGGTCAGCCGGCGCGGCCCGGCGGCCGAGGGCGCGGCCGGGCTGGTCGCCGAACTGAAGGGGCTCGGCGCGACGACGGTCGCGGTGGAGTCCTGCGACGTGACCGACCGGGCGGCCGTGGCGGACCTGCTGGCCGACGTGCGGCGCGCCGGGCGCCGGCTGACCGCCGTCGTGCACACCGCGGGCATCGCCGACGCCGGTGTCATCGGCACGCTGGACCCCGAGCGGGTCGCCCAGGTCTTCGCCCCGAAGGTCACCGCGGCCCAGCACCTGGACGCGCTGACCCGCGAACTCGCCCCCGACCTGGACGCGTTCGTGGTCTTCTCCTCGGTCTCCTCGGTGTTCCTCGGCGCGGGCACCGGCAGCTACGCGGCCGCCAACGCCTTCCTGGACGCCCTCGCCCACCAGCGCCGGGCGGCCGGTCTGGCCGCGACCTCGCTGGCCTGGGGCCTGTGGAACCAGACCGCCGGCGGTATGGCGGCCGGCATGGACGACCTCACCCGCAGCCGGATGAACCGGCGCGGCGGTGTGCTGGCGATGACGGCCGAGGAGGGCATGGACCTCTTCGACGCGGCCCTGCGCACCGGCGAGGCGCTGCTGATCCCGGCCAAGCTGGACCTGCGGGCGCTGCGCGCGGGCGCCGCGGCCGGCCGGGACGTCCCGACCCTGCTGCGCGGCCTGGTGCGGACCGGGCGGCAGCTGGTGCGGGCGGCCTCGGGGGACGGCGGCGGCGGGCTGGCCGGTCGGCTGGCCGGGCTGGCGGCGGCCGAGCAGGAGGCGCTGCTGCTGGAGCTGGTCCGCGGTCACGCGGCGACCGTGCTCGGGCACGCGGGGCCCGACGCGATCAGGAGCGGGACGGCCTTCCGGGACTCCGGCTTCGACTCGCTGACCTCCGTCGAGCTGCGCAACCGGCTGCGCGAGGCGACCGGTCTGAAGCTGGCCGCGACGGTGGTCTTCGACCACCCGACCCCGCTCGCGTTCGCCCGCTACCTGCACGCCGAGTTCGGTCTCGTCGCCGACGGGACCGCGGCGGCGGCGCCGGCGGTCGCGCCCGCCGACCCGGACGAGCCGATCGCGATCGTCGGCATGGCCTGCCGCCTGCCCGGCGGCGTGGCGAGCCCCGAGGACCTCTGGCGGCTGGTCAGCGAGGGCCGGGACGCGATGTCCGGCTTCCCCGAGGACCGCGGCTGGGACGTCGCGGACCTCTTCGACGCCGACCCCGGAAAGGCCGGCACCTCCTATGTGAGCCAGGGCGGATTCCTCTACGAGGCGGGGCGGTTCGACGCCGGGTTCTTCGGCATCAGCCCGCGGGAGGCGCTGGCGATGGACCCGCAGCAGCGGCTGCTGCTGGAGACCTCGTGGGAGGCGCTGGAGCGCGCGGGCATCGACCCGCTCTCGCTGAAGGGCACGGACGCCGGGGTGTTCTCCGGTGTCATGGGCCAGGGCTACGGCGCCGGCGGCGCGGTGCCCGCGGAGCTGGAGGGCTTCACCGGCACCGGCGGCATGGGCAGCGTGGCCTCCGGCCGGGTGGCCTACGTCTTCGGCTTCGAGGGCCCGGCGGTCACGGTGGACACGGCCTGCTCGTCGTCGCTGGTCGCGATGCACCTGGCCGCGCAGGCGCTGCGCCAGGGCGAGTGCTCGATGGCGCTGGCCGGCGGCGCGACCGTGATGGCCACCCCCGGCACCTTCGTGGAGTTCTCCCGCCAGCGCGGCCTGGCGACGGACGGGCGGTGCAAGTCCTACGCGGACGCGGCGGACGGCACCGGCTGGGCCGAGGGCGCGGGCGTGGTGGTGCTGGAGCGGCTGTCGGAGGCCCGCCGCAAGGGGCACCGGGTGCTCGCGCTGGTGCGCGGGTCGGCGGTCAACCAGGACGGCGCGTCCAACGGGCTGACCGCGCCCAACGGGGTCTCCCAGCAGCGGGTGATCCGCAAGGCGCTGGCCAACGCGGGCCTGACCGGTACCGAGGTGGACGTGGTCGAGGGCCACGGCACCGGCACGGTCCTGGGGGACCCGATCGAGGCGCAGGCGCTGCTGGCCACCTACGGCCAGGACCGGGAGCCGGGGCGGCCGCTCTGGCTGGGCTCGCTGAAGTCCAACATCGGCCACACCCAGATGGCCGCCGGGGTGGCCGGTGTGATCAAGATGGTGGAGGCGCTGCGGCACGGTGTGCTGCCGCCCACCCTGCACGTGGACGCGCCGTCCTCGCAGGTGGACTGGACGGCGGGCGCCGTCGAGTTGCTGACCGAGGCGCGGGAGTGGCCGGAGACCGGCCGCCCCCGCCGGGTGGGTGTCTCCGGCTTCGGGGTCAGCGGGACGAACGCGCACCTGATCCTGGAGCAGGCCCCGGTCGAGGCCGAGGCGCAGGCCGTCGCGGTCGAGAACGCTCCGGCCGGTGTGGTCCCGCTGGTGCTGTCGGCGAAGAGCGCGCGGTCGCTGACGGGGCAGGCCGACCGGCTGGCGCCCTTCGTCGAGACCTCCGAGGCCGGGACGGCGGAGATCGCCGCCGCGCTGCTGGCCCAGCGGGCGCTGCTGTCGGAGCGCGCGGTGGTGCTGGCGGGTTCCAGGGAGGAGGCGCTGGCGGGGCTGAGCGCCCTGGCGCGCGGCGAGCGCAGCCCGGTGCTGGTGACCGGGACCGCCGGTGAGGCGGCGCGCACGGTGCTGGTGTTCCCGGGTCAGGGGTCGCAGCGGGTCGGGATGGGCCGTGAGCTGGCGGAGCGGTACCCGGTGTTCGCCGAGGCCTTCGACGCGGCCTGTGCGGCGCTGGACGAGCGGCTGGCGGGGTGGACCGAGCACCCGGTCAAGGACGTGGTGTTCGGCACGGCCGGATCGCTGGACCAGACCGTCTACACCCAGGCTGGATTGTTCGCCGTGGAGACGGCGTTGTTCCGGCTGATCGAGTCCTGGGGTGTGCGGCCGGACGCGGTGCTGGGCCACTCGATCGGTGAGATCACGGCCGCGCACGTGGCCGGGGTGCTCTCGCTCGGCGACGCGGCGGCGGTGGTCGCCGCGCGGGGCCGGTTGATGCAGGCGCTGCCGTCCGGCGGCGCGATGGTAGCGGTCGCCGCGACCGAAGACGAGGTCACCGAACTCCTCATAGAAGATCTGGACTTGGCGGCAGTGAACGGCCCGTCGTCGGTGGTCCTCTCCGGCGAGGAGGCGGCCGTGCTGAAGGCCGCCGAGAGCCTGAAGGCACAGGGCCGCAAGGTCAAGCAGCTGACCGTCTCGCATGCCTTCCACTCGGCGCTGATGGAGCCGATGCTGGCGGAGTTCGCCGCCGTCCTCGCCGAGGTGGTCTGGCGCGAACCGCGGCTCCCGGTGATCTCCAACGTCACCGGCCGTCCGGCCGAGCCCGGTCAACTGACCGACCCCGCCTACTGGGTGGACCACGTGCGGCGCCCGGTCCGGTTCGCCGACGGCATCGCCGCCGCAGCCGGGGACGGCACCGCACTGTTCGTCGAACTGGGCCCCGGCGCCGCGCTCAGCAGCGCGGTGGCGGAGTCCGCCGGCGACGGCGCGCTCTGCGTCGCGGCCCTGCGCGACGGCCGACCCGAGGCGCACACCGTGCTGACCGCGGTGGCCGAACTCCTCGTTCGGGGCGTCGCGGTGGACTGGTCCGGCCTCCTGCCCGCCGACCCGGGCCACCTGGAGCTGCCGACCTACGCCTTCGACCACCGGCAGTACTGGCTGCAGCCCGCCCCGGCCGCCGACGCCGCCTTCCTGGGACTGACCGGGACCGACCACCCGCTGCTCGGCGCGGTGATGCACCTGCCGCAGAACGACGGCCTGGTGTTCACCTCCCGGCTCTCGCTGCGCACGCACCCGTGGCTCGCCGATCACGCCGTCGGCGGGGTCGTTCTGCTGCCCGGCACCGGCCTCGTCGAGCTGGCCGTCCGGGCCGGCGACGAGGCCGGCTGCGGCGCCCTGGACGAACTGGTCATCGAGGCACCGCTGGTAGTGCCGGACCACGGCGGCGTCCGGGTCCAGGTAGCGCTCGGCGGCCCGGACGAGCGGGGCACCCGGACGGTGGAGGTGTACTCCGCCCGGGAGGACGCGGTGGAGGCCGGTACGGACGGCTGGACCCGCCACGCCACCGGCACCCTGCGGCCGGCCGGGACCGGCGCCGTACCGGAGGTCGACCTCACCGCCTGGCCGCCGCCCGGCGCCCAGCCGGTCGAGGTCGACGTCGAGGGCTTCTACGCCGACCTGATCCGGCTCGGCTACACCTACGGCCCGTCGTTCCAGGGCCTGCGGGCGGTCTGGCGGCGCGGCGAGGAGGTCTTCGCCGAGATCGCCCTGCCGGAGGACCACCGCGAGGGGGCGGGCCGCTTCGGCATCCACCCCGCGCTGCTCGACGCCGCCCTGCACGCCAACGGCTTTGTCCGCCCGGCCGATGCCCCCGAGGCGGCGGACGAGCCCCGGACGGTCCTGCCGTTCGCCTGGAACGGGCTCACCCTGCACGCCGTCGGCGCCTCGGCGCTGCGGGTCCGGGTGGCACCGTCGGGCCAGGACGCGGTGTCGCTCCAGGCCGCCGACGAGACCGGCGGTCCGGTCCTGACGCTGGACTCCCTGGTGTTCCGCGCCGTCTCCGCCGAGCAGCTGGAGGCGGCGGCGGGTGCGCCGGGCGGCGACTCGCTGTTCCGGGTGGAGTGGACGGCCCTGCCGTCGCCGCCGCCCCTCGCGGCCGCGCCGAGCCGGGTGTCCGTCGCCGCCGCCGACGAGGTGACCGCGCTGGCCGCGGCGGGCGGGGTGCCGGACGCCGTGGTGCTGACGGCGGCCGGTGCGGACGCGCTGGAGCTCGGCACCCGGGTGCTCGACGTGCTCCAGGCGTGGCTGGTCGCTCCGGTCCCGGAGGCCTCCCGGCTGGTCGTGGCGACCAGCGGCGCGGTGCCCGCCGGTGACGACGCCGCGGTGACCGACCCGGCCGGCAGCGCCGTCTGGGGCCTGGTCCGGGCCGCCCAGGTGGAGAACCCCGACCGGATCGTCCTGCTCGACACCGCTGCCGGCACCGACGCCGACGCGGTCCTCGCCGCCGTGCTGGCATCCGGTGAGCCGCAGGTCGCGGTCCGCGGCCCGGTGCTCTCCGCGCCGCGCCTGGTCCGGGCCGGCGCCGTCGCCCGGGGCACCGAGCCGGTGCTGGACCGGGCGGGGACGGTGCTGGTCACCGGTGGTACCGGGTCGCTGGGTGCGGTGCTGGCCCGGCACCTGGTGACCGAGCACGGCATCCGGCATCTGGTGCTGACCAGCCGGCGGGGCCTGGAGGCCGACGGTGCCCGGGAGTTGGTGGCCGAGCTGCACGCGCTCGGCGCCGAGTCGGTGGCGGTGCCGGCCTGCGACGTGACCGACCGGGACGCACTGGCCGCACTGCTCGCCTCCGTGGTCGACGAGCGCCCGCTGACGGCCGTCGTGCACACCGCGGGCGTCCTGGACGACGGGGTGATCGGCGCGCTGACGCCCGAGCGGCTGGCCCGGGTCTTCGCCCCGAAGGTGACCGCCGTCGGCCACCTGGACGAGCTGACCCGCGAACTCGCCCCCGACCTGGCGGCGTTCGTCGTCTACTCCTCCGCCTCCGGCCTGTTCGGCTCCGCCGGCCAGGGCAACTACGCGGCGGCCAACGCCTACCTCGACGGCCTGATGGCCCGGCGCCGGTCGGCCGGCCTGCCGGCGCTCTCGCTCGCCTGGGGCCCGTGGGAGCAGAGCGCCACCGGGATGACCACCGGCGCCGAGGCGGCCGGGCGCACCCGGACGAACCGCCGCGGCGGCATCCTCGCGCTCGGGCCGGCGGAGGGCACCGCGCTGTTCGACGCCGCGCTCGGCGCGGACGAGGCACTGCTGGTGCCGATCAAGCTGGACCTGCGGGCGATCAGGGCCGAGGCCGCGACCGGCGGGGGAGTACCGCCCCTGCTGCGCGGCCAGGTGAGGGCCGGCCGCCAGGTGGCCCGGGCCGCGTCCGGCGACGGCGGCGACGGCCTGGTGCGCCGGCTCACCGGGCTCGCCCGGGCCGACCAGGAGGCCCTGCTGGTGGACCTCCTGCGAGCCCAGGTCGCGCTGGTCCTGGGCCACACCGGACCGGACGGGGTGGTGGCCGGGACGTCCTTCAAGGACGCCGGATTCGACTCGCTCACCTCGGTCGAGCTGCGCAACCGGCTCCGCGAGGCCACCGGCGTCAATCTGTCCGCCACCGTGGTCTTCGACTACCCGACCCCGCTCGCACTGGCCCGCCACGTGCACGGCGAGCTGCTCCCGGACGGCGCGGCGAGCGGCCCGGAAGTGGACGAGGACCGGCTGCGGCACGCCCTGGTCTCCCTCCCGATGGCCCGATTCCGGGAGGCCGGGCTGATGGAAGCCCTGGTCAGGCTGGTCGCACTGGACACCGGCGGACCGGCGGCCGACGCGGCTGACGAGGACGACCGGCCGGGCACGCTCGCCGACCTGGACGTCGACGACCTCGTCCAACTGGCGCTCGGCGGCGACGACGACGAGGGCCTCGAAAGCTGATGCGGTACAACGTGAATGGGGCAGTGAAGTGAGTACTTCATACGAGAAGCTTGTCGAGGCGCTGCGGAAGTCGCTCGAAGAGGTCGGCTCGCTGAAGAAGCGGAACCGCCAACTCGTCAGCGCCTCCAGCGAGCCTGTGGCGATCGTGGGTATGGCGTGCCGGCTGCCCGGTGGTGTCGACAGCCCGGAGGGGCTGTGGGACCTGGTCAGCGAGGGCCGGGACGGCGTCTCGGGCTTCCCCTCCGACCGGGGCTGGGACCTCGACGGGCTGTTCGACGAGGACCCGGAGAACCGCGGCACCTCCTACGTGGACCAGGGCGGCTTCCTGCACGAGGCCGGCCTCTTCGACGGGGGCTTCTTCGGGATCTCGCCGCGTGAGGCGCTCGCCATGGACCCGCAGCAGCGGCTGCTGCTGGAGACCTCCTGGGAGGCGCTGGAGCGGGCCGGCATCGACCCGGCCACGCTCAAGGGCAGCGATGTCGGGGTCTTCAACGGGATCATGGGCGTCGACTACTTCGCCGGCGGCAGCGTGCCGCCGGAGCTGGAGGGCTTCACCGGGACGGGCGCGGCCGCCAGCGTGGCGTCCGGCCGGATCTCCTACGTGTTCGGCTTCGAGGGCCCGGCGGTGACGCTCGACACCGCCTGCTCCTCCTCGCTGGTGGCGATCCACCTGGCGGCCCAGGCGCTGCGCCGCGGCGAGTGCTCGATGGCGCTGGCCGGCGGCGCGACCGTGATGGCCACCCCCGGCCTCTTCATCGACTTCTCGCGCCAGCGCGGGCTGGCGGCCGACGGCCGGTGCAAGGCGTACGCGGACGCGGCGGACGGCACCGGCTGGGCCGAGGGCGCGGGTGTGGTCGTGCTGGAGCGCCTCTCCGAGGCGCGGCGCAAGGGGCACCGGGTGCTCGCGGTGGTCCGCGGGTCGGCGGTGAACCAGGACGGCGCGTCGAACGGTCTGACCGCGCCGAACGGGCCCTCGCAGCAGCGGGTGATCCGCAAGGCGCTGGCCAACGCGGGCCTGTCCACCGCCGATGTGGACCTGGTGGAGGGCCACGGCACGGGCACGGTGCTGGGTGACCCGATCGAGGCGCAGGCCCTGCTGGCCACCTACGGCCAGGACCGGCCCGCCGAGCGGCCGTTGCGGCTCGGCTCGCTGAAGTCCAACATCGGCCACACCCAGGCCGCCGCCGGGGTGTCGGGCGTGATCAAGATGGTGCAGGCGCTGCGGCACGGCGTCATGCCGCCCACCCTGCACGTGGACGCGCCGTCCACCCAGGTCGACTGGTCCGCCGGTGCGGTGGAGCTGCTCACCGAGGCGCGGGACTGGCCGGAGACCGGCCGCCCCCGCCGGGCGGCGGTGTCCGGCTTCGGCGTCAGCGGCACCAACGCCCACCTGATCCTGGAGCAGGCCCCCGAGGAGGAGGCGCGGCCGGCGGCCGTGCCCGAGGGCGTCGTCCCGCTGGTGCTGTCGGCCGCCTCGGCCGCCGCCCTGGCGGGCCAGGCCGGGCGGCTGGCCGCCTTCGTCGAGGCGTCCTCCGTCGACGCGCCCGGGGCCGGGGCGCCGGTCGCGGTGGCGGGTGCGCTGCTCGCCCAGCGCGCGGTGCTGGGCGAGCGGGCGGTGCTGGTGGCCGGCTCGCGCGCGGAGACACTGGCGGGCCTGGCCGCGCTGGCACGCGGCGAGTCCGCGCCCGCCGGGGCGAGCGGCAGCGCGTCCCCGTCCGGCGGTCCGGGGAAGGTGGTCCTGGTCTTCCCGGGTCAGGGGTCGCAGCGGGTCGGGATGGGCCGTGAGCTGGCGGAGCGGTACCCGGTGTTCGCCGAGGCCTTCGACGCGGCGTGTGCGGCGCTGGACGAGCGGTTGGCGGGCTGGGCCGAGCACCCGGTCAAGGACGTGGTGTTCGGTACGGCGGGATCGCTGGACCAGACCGTCTACACCCAGGCGGGTCTGTTCGCCGTGGAGACGGCGTTGTTCCGGCTGATCGAGTCCTGGGGCATCCGGCCGGACGCGGTGCTGGGCCACTCGATCGGTGAGATCACGGCCGCCCATGTGGCCGGGGTGCTCTCGCTGGCGGACGCGGCGGCGGTGGTCGCCGCACGCGGTCGGCTGATGCAGGCGCTGCCGTCCGGCGGCGCGATGGTGGCGGTGGCGGCCACCGAGGACGAGGTCGCCGAACTCCTCGATGACTGCGTGGACCTGGCGGCGGTGAACGGTCCTTCGTCGGTGGTCCTCTCCGGTGAGGAGGCGGCCGTGCTGAAGGCCGCGGAGCAACTGCGGGAGCAGGGCCGCAAGGTCAAGCAGCTGACCGTCTCGCACGCCTTCCACTCGGCGCTGATGGAACCGATGCTGGCGGAGTTCGCGGCCGTGCTCGCCGACGTCTCGTGGGGCGAGCCCAAGCTCGCGGTGATCTCCAACGTCACCGGCCGCGTCGCCGAGCCGGGCCAACTGGCCGATCCCGCCTACTGGGTGGACCATGTCCGCCGCCCGGTCCGGTTCGCCGACGGCATCGCCACGGCGGCCGACGGCGGCTCCGCACTCTTCGTCGAGCTGGGCCCCGGCGCCGCGCTGAGCGGCGTGGTCGCGGAGTCCGCCGGTGAGCGCGCGGTCGCGGTGGCCGCGCTGCGCGACGGCCGCCCCGAGGCGCACACCGTGCTGGCCTCGGTGGCCGAACTCTTCGTCCGGGGCGTCGAGGTGGACTGGGCGAAGACGCTGCCCGCCGGCTTCACGCCCACCCATCTGGAGCTGCCCACCTACGCCTTCGAGCACGAGCACTACTGGCTCCCGGCCACCCCGCTGACCGACGCCACCTCGCTCGGCCAGGGCAAGGCCGACCACCCGCTGCTCGGCGCGGTCGTCCAACTGCCGCAGTCGGACGGCCTGGTGTTCACCTCCCGGCTGTCGCTGCGGACGCACGCCTGGCTCGCCGACCACGCCGTCGGGGGAGTGGTCCTCGTCCCCGGGACCGGTCTGGTGGAGCTGGCCGTGCGGGCCGGCGACGAGGTCGGGTGCGGGGTGCTGGACGAACTCGTCATCGAGGCACCACTGGTGGTGCCCGAGCACGGTGGCCTGCGGGTCCAGGTCGCCGTCGGCGGACCGGACGAGCGGGGTGCCCGTACGGTGGAGGTGTACTCCTCCCGCGAGGACGCGGTGGACGGCACCGACACCACGGGGGCCATGGACGCCTGGGTCCGCCACGCCACCGGCACACTGCTGCCGACGACGGCCGGCGCCGCCGAGCCGGAGTTCGACTTCACCGCCTGGCCGCCGCCCGGCGCGCAGCCGGTGGACATCACCGGCGGCTACGACCTGCTCGACCGCGCGGGGTACGCCTACGGCCGGTCGTTCCAGTGCGTGCGCGCGGTCTGGCGGCGCGGCGAGGAGATCTTCGCCGAGGTGGCCCTGCCGGACGAACTGCGCGAGCGGGCCGCCGGGTTCGGCATCCACCCCGGCCTGCTCGACGCCGCCCTGCACTCCAGCATGCTGGACGCGGCGGCCGCGCTGAGCGGCGCCCGGCCGGCCGACGCACCGGACGAGGAGCCGGTGGTCCGGCTGCCGTTCGCCTGGAACGGGCTGGTGCTGCACGCGGCCGGGGCCGCCTCGGTCCGGGTGCGGGTCGCCCGGCCGGGGCCGGACGCCCTGTCGCTGGAGGCCGTCGACGATGCCGGCGGGCTCGTCCTGACGCTGGACTCGCTGGTCTCGCGCGCCGTCTCCGCCGAGCAGTTGGAGGCGGCGGCGGGGACGCCGGGCAGCGACGCGCTGTACCGGGTGGAGTGGACCGAGTCGGCCACCCTGCCCGCCGCCGCCACCCCCGGCCCGGTCCCGGCCCGGGTCACCGCCCCGGCGGACCTGGCGGCACTGTTCGAGGGCGAGGGCGAGGGCGAGGGCGAGGGCACCGGCGAGGGCCAGGGCACCGGCGCCGCCGCATCGGCGGCGGTGCTGCTGGAGGCCGTCACCGACGGCCCCGGGGACACCCCCCTCGCGCTGACCCGGCGGGTGCTGGAGGTCGTCCGGGCCTGGCTGGCCGGGCCCGCCCCGGCGCAGGCCCGGCTGGTGGTGGCGACCAGGGGCGCGGTGCCCGCCGGTGGCGACGCCGCGGTGACCGACCCGGCCGGCGCCGCCGTCTGGGGTCTGCTCCGGGCGGCGCAGGCGGAGAACCCGGACCGGATCGTGCTGTTCGACGCCGAGGCCGGCACCGACCTCGACGCGGTCCTGACCGCCGTCCTGGCCACCGGTGAACCGCAGGTCGCCCTGCGCGGTGCGGCCCTGTCCGTGCCGCGCCTGGCCCGGGCCGCTATCGCCCGGGGCACCGAGCCGGTGCTGGACCGGGTGGGGACGGTGCTGGTCACCGGTGGGACCGGGTCGCTGGGTGCGGTGCTGGCCCGGCACCTGGTGACCGAGCACGGCATCCGGCATCTGGTGCTGACCAGCCGGCGGGGCCTGGAGGCCGAGGGCGCCCGGGAGTTGGTGGCCGAGCTGCACGCGCTCGGCGCCGAGTCGGTGGCGGTGCCGGCCTGTGACGTGACCGACCGCGACGCGGTGGCGGAACTGCTGACCGCCGCCCGGCGCGACGGGCACCGGCTGACCGCCGTGGTGCACGCGGCGGGCGTGTTCGACGGCGGTGTGGTCGGCGAGATCGACCCGGAGCGACTGGCGCGCGTCTTCGCACCGAAGGTGACGGCGACCCGGCACCTGGACGAGCTGACCCGTGAACTCGCCCCGGACCTGGACGTGTTCATCACGTACTCCTCCGTCTCGGCGGTGTTCCTGGGCGCGGGCACCGGCGCCTACGCGGCGGCGAACGCCTACCTGGACGGGCTGATGGCCCGGCGCCGGGCGGACGGCCTGCCCGCGTTGTCGCTGGCCTGGGGCCCGTGGGCGCAGAGCGACGGCATGGGCGCCGACCTGGACGAGCTGTCCCGGAGCCGGATGAACCGGCGCGGCGGCGCCCAGCCGCTGACGCCGGCGGAGGGCATGGAGCTCTTCGACACCGCGCTGCACAGTGACCGGGCGCTGCTCGTCCCGGTCAAGCTGGACCTGCGGGCCCTGCGCACGGCCGCCACGGCCGGCGCCGGGGTGCCGCCCCTGCTGCTGGGCCTGGTCCGCCCCGGCCGGCAGTCGGCGCGGGCCGCCG